>JAFVZV010000176.1 GCA_017507985.1 Clostridia bacterium | reverse complement strand
CTTGCAAAATAAGGATTTTCGGGAATTGTTTTAGCACAAACTGCACCGAACTGAGCTGAAACGGTATTCTTTGGTAGACTTCTTGAAAACCGTTTGACAGCAATGTCACGTGGGTTCGAATCCCACACCCTCCGCCATAAGCCCCGATTTTCGGGGCTTTTTTAGACAAGTAACCATTCTAAGGAGGTAATCAAATGGCATATTTATTTCCTTTCGGGCAGGAATTACATTCGCTAGTCCAAACAGATCGATCCCCCAAAAAGGTTTTTGTTCTTGGTGTCTATGCAAGTGCCGTTCATGCGAGATGGAAGTTAGATGGACAAATGATTTGTCAAGCATTGGCGGTTGCTTCCGAGCCAAGAATTTTTTGGGACGGAAATATGGAAGAAGCAAAAGAGATCATAAGCAAAATCGCTATTCCCTCTGAGCTCGGTGAACTTGAACCGGCGGGAAGGCAATTGAACGGCCCGTCTGCAAAGGTTCTTGACGAGAATATTCTCGCGCCCCTTGGTTTTACTAGAAAAGACGCTTGGCTTTGTGATTGCCTTCCCGAAACGCGCCTAAATCCAAGCCAAGTTAAGGCGTTGAGGGAAAGGTATAACCCCTTGATTAAAAAATACTCTCTTAACCCTGTCACTATTCCTACACGTCCGTCTACCTTCTGCGATAAAAAGAGAAGTGCCGAGATTACAGGAGAGCTGATGCAATCACAGGCGGAGCTGCTTGTGCTGCTTGGGGATATTCCGATTGCGCAATATCTTAAAAAAGTGGCAGACATATCTTTTTCGACTCTTGGAGAATATGTTGAAAAATATGGCTATGGTAATTCCTTAGAAGTATCCATTGAAGGGAAAATTATCAAAGTTCTTCCTCTTGCTCACCCTCGCCAGATTGGCGCGCTTGGTGCACACAGTGAAAAGTGGTTTCAATTGCACAAAGATTGGGAAAAATCAATATAATTTTGAAAAGCACGGTCTCACCATGGTAAGGCCGTGCTTTTGATTGTTGTAGGGTTATGACTCGTATGATGCCCAAATCTCTGCAATCACCGCCTCGTCGCCGCAACCGTCCTTGTGGTTTTTGGGATCGTAGGCGTAATACTGCCACCGGGTGACGTTGCCGTCCTCGTCATAGATGCGAGCAACGCGCTGGCCGGGCATGGCGAAAAATCCTTCGCCCTCGGCCTCGTTCATGACCCAGTCGTAAGCGTACTCGAGAAATTCAGCGCGATACCAGGCAGGTTGGTTGGCGTACCAGGTGATCTCGTCCATGCCCCACGTGCGCATATCGTTGGGTTTGGGGATATGTAGCGAGGCGGTGTCGTCGCCATAGTTATCCAGCTCAACCAGATAGGGCAGAGAGTCGCACTCCCAGCCACTATAGGTCATGCCGCCCTTGCTTTTACCGTAGATGGAGTCGCTGTGACCGGCTTGGAAGGTGGCGCACTGGGGATCGTCCTCGGTGGGGAAGTGGGGCTCTTGCAAGCCATCCGCCATGGGACGGGAAGGGTACATATGGAAGTCGAACAGCAGCACACCGTCCGTCCCGACAAGACCGTGGGTGTGGGCGTTGATGAAGACGAAGCCGCGGCGAGCGCGGTCGTAGGCGAATTCGCGGATCTTGGTGAGCAGTTCGGTCCAGTTTTCCCAGTTCTTATCGTCGCGGCCGATCAGATGGATCTGTCCCATGTGCAGGCCCTCGTAGCCGAGCAAAATGTACTGGCAGGCGCGATAGTAGAAAAACAGCATGGTTTCCTGCTGTGTGATATCGGGAACGGAAGTTCCCTCTCCCCATTGGCCCTTAAACGAGCCGTCGGGGAAGCACATGGCGTCAAACGAAAAATTACGTTCCTCAACGGGCAGATCAAATGCCTCAAACACCCAGTCCGGAACGGGGATCTCGTTGACCTTACCCGAAATGCACTCGAACACGCAGGCTTCGAACACGACCTCCGGGTCACGCTTGTGCACCTCGGCGATAAATGTTCGTTGGCCACCGTAAGTCTCGTAGTCTTCGGGTCCGGGGTTCCAGCAGGTGGCCGCGCGGCAGATGTATTTAGCTCCGGTATTCAAAATAAACTTCCTTATGTGGGAGCTGTTGCGGGAGTTAGGTACGAAGGAGCCCTCCAACGAAATGGTAACGGCACGGGAGAGGTAATTGCACAGCACCTCGTGGCTGATGGTGTTTTCAAAATGGTATGTCATATCGACCTCCGGTTCGTCTTCTGGGGGCTCTTGCACGGGCGGTTCGTTCTGCGGCGGCTCGGTTTGAGTGCCGTCATCCGGTACAGGATCGGGCGTTTCGCTGATGGGCGGCTGCTTACAGCCGGGCAGGCAAGAGAGGGTCAGCAATGCGCTGAGTAACAGCAGCAGGATGCGTGTAAATATTTTTGCGTTTTGTTTCACGGTGGGTTCTCTCCTTGTGGTGCTTGATTGGTTACAGCATACCACATTTTGCCGCGCGCGTCAAGAGAGATCGAAAACTTTTGCATGTCGCAAGCAAAAAATCAATTGGGAAAAAAGTTGATAAATCCAACAAAAAAAGAATAAAAAAGAGCGTAAATTAGTTGACATTGCGCAAATATATGATATAATGTTATATGTAATTCGTTATAGCAAAAGCGCACAGTCACCAAGGACCCCCGAAAAAGAGCCCCCGATGGCTGTGTTTTTTTGCGGCGATGAAGGACATATCAACATTTTACGAAAGAGGTACACAATGAAAAAAGAACCTAAGCTTGATGCAAACGGCAAGCGCAAGTTTGGTATGCGCGATTGCCTTGCGTATGCAGCCGGTGACCTTGGTTGTAACATGAGCTTCGCGCTCAAGGGTACGATGGCACTGTTCTGGACGCAGGTTATGGGTATGAGCGCCTGGTATTCTCTGCTTCTGATCATCGTTCAGGTCTGGGATGCCATCAACGACCCGCTGATCGGCTCTATGATCGATGCGGACAAACGCAAATATAAGAGAAACAAGTTCTTGCAGTACATTTGGTTTGGCTCGATCGGCCTGATCGTCGGCGGCGCCTGCTGCTTCCTGCCGTTCCCGCAGGCTCCTGTTTGGGCTAAATTTATTATCTTCATCGCCGGTTACGTCATCTGGGATGCTTTCTATACCGTAGCGAACGTTCCTTACGGCTCGCTGCTCAGTTTGATCTCCAAAGAACCCGCTGACCGTGCTTCTCTGTCTGCGTGGCGCTCCATCGGCAGCCTTGCCGGTAATATGGTCCCCATGGTCGTCTTGAAGTTTATCATTTACAACGAAGACCAGACCCTCAACGGCAACATGGTATTCCTGTCTGCTTTCATTATGGGTATTCTTGGCTTCATCTGCTTCCAGTTCATGATCAAGAACACGACCATCCGCGAAGATACGGAAATTGCCTGCAATGAAGATCAGCCGAAGTTCAACGTATTTAAGGCGATGGGCAACTTCTTGAAGAACCGCCCTGCCGTTGGCGCAACGCTGGCTGCTATGGGTATGTTCATCGGTATGCAGGGCGCTACCACTGCCGTTGACGTTACCTTCCAGGTTTATTTTAAGAATGCTCAGATTTCCGGTCTGATCTCTGCGTTTGCGATGATCCCCATCATCGTCTTTACCCCCCTGGCACGTAAAATGGTCGTTAAGTACGGTAAGAAGGAACTGTCCATGGTGGGTGCGGTCTGCTATATCCTGGGCGCAGTCCTTTTGTTTGCCGCGCCTCTTGGCCTCATCCCCGTATCGGAAGGCAACACCGGTGTGGACCTGATCATTTACGTGGTTGCACAGCTGATCTGCTCTTTGGGCTTGGGTATCTACTCTACCGTATCTTGGGCAATGATGGGCGACGCTATCGACTACAACGAGTGGAAGACGGGCACTCGCGAGGAAGGCACCGTCTACGCGCTGCACTCCTTCTTCCGTAAGCTCGCGCAGGGTATCGGTCCCGCCGTTGCCGTTGCTATCATGGGTACCATGGGTTACGTCAACAACGCGATCGATCCTGATACCGGTGCTGCATTCATCGATATTAACCTGATCTCTTGGGCTGACAGACTCCAGATTCGTTCTCTGGTTGCGATTCTGTACCTGGTTGCCGGTCTCTTTATCTTTGTCGGTTTGGGGCTGGTTTACAATCTGGACAAGAAGACGCTTAACAAGATGAACGAAGATCTCGCTGCCAAGAGAGCCAATGAGGCTGCTCCTGTTGCTGTTGAGGGCACGGACGAGTCCGCTGAGTAATTTGCTTTTCGACTTTTTCGGCGTCCGACGTTTTTTGGCGTCGGACGCCGTTTTACAATTTCATATTCCGTTAAAAAAATAGATATTGCCATGTAAAAAACGCGTGGTATAATTTCAGTAATAAAGCAAGAACGGAGGTTCTTATGAGAAATATCATCAACTTCAACGCCAAGTGGGCGTTTACCAAAATGGTGAATGAAATTCCTACGGCTATCGACACCCGTTGGGATTTTGTCAATCTGCCGCACTCGTGGAACGCCATCGACGGTCAGGACGGCGGTTCGGACTATTATCGCGGCACGGCATACTATGCCAAGGCGTTTGACAAGATCGATCTGCCTGCGACGGATCTGTACTATTTGGAGATCCGCGGTGCCAACTCGTCGGCTGACGTATATCTGAACGGTCAGCACTTGGCGCATCACGACGGCGGTTATTCTACTTGGCGCGTCAATATGACTCCTGCGTTGGCCGATCGCGATAACCTTTTGGTCATTGCCGTGAACAACGCGCCCAATGAAACGGTCTACCCTCAGGTCGCCGACTTCACCTTCTATGGCGGTCTGTACCGTGACGTTAATATTTTGTGTGTCAACCAGACGCATTTTGATTTGGATTACTGTGGCGGCCCCGGTATCAAGATCACGCCCACGGTTGAAGGTAAGGCCGCTAAGGTCGAGGTCGAGGTGTACGTCACCAATCTGCAGCCGAATCAGCTCATCCGCTATACCGTATACGACGCGCAGGAGAATGTAATTGCAACTACAACTACGGATAAAACGCTGGCGACGCTGAATATTGAAAACGTGCATCTGTGGCACGGTCGCAAGGATCCGTATCTGTACTGCTGCGAGGCGGAAATCGTCACGCTTGAGAGCGAGGATGTCATCGACAACGTATGCAATCGTTTCGGTTGCCGCACATTTAAGATCGACCCCAACAACGGCTTTATTCTCAACGGCGAGGAATATCCTCTGCGCGGCGTGTCCCGTCACCAGGACCGCTGGGGCATTGGTAACGCGCTGTTGCCCGAGCACCATGCCGAGGACATCGATCTGATCATGGAGGTCGGTGCGACCACCATTCGTCTGGCTCACTATCAGCACGATCAGTATTTTTATGATCTGTGCGACGAAAAGGGCTTGGTCATCTGGGCCGAGATCCCCTATATTTCCAGACATATGCCGGGCGGCCGCGAGAACACCATCTCGCAGATGAAAGAATTGATCGTTCAGAACTACAACCACGCATCGATCGTGGTCTGGGGTCTGTCCAACGAGATCACCATCTCGGGCAGCAGCGATGATCTGATCGAAAACCACAACATTCTCAACGATTTGGCACACGAGCTGGACAAGACGAGATTGACCACCATGGCCTGTGTCTCTCCTTGCAGCATGAACGATCCCTACGTTCAGATCCCCGACGTTGTTTCCTACAACCACTATTTCGGTTGGTACGGCGGCGAAACGGATATGAACGGTCCTTGGTTCGATAAATTCCACGAAACGCATCCCAACATTCCGATTGGTTGCTCTGAATATGGCTGTGAGGCGCTCAACTGGCACACCTCCAATCCTGTACAGGGCGACTACACCGAGGAGTATCAGGCGTACTACCATGAGGAGCTGATCCGTCAGTTCTTTACCCGCAAGTATATGTGGGCAACGCACGTATGGAATATGTTTGATTTTGGTGCCGATGCGCGCGCCGAGGGCGGCGAAAACGGTCAGAACCATAAGGGACTGATGACCATGGACCGCAAGTACAAGAAGGACGCGTTCTATGCATACAAAGCATGGCTTCGCTCACCCGAGGAGGCTCCCTTTGTCCATCTGTGCGGCAAGAGATATATCGATCGCGTCGAGGACGTGACCAAGGTCACTGTTTATTCCAACTTGCCCGAGGTCGAACTGTTCGCAAACGGTGTCAGCTTGGGTAAGAAGAGCGCGGCAGATCATTTCTTCTACTTTGACGTTCCCAACGTTGGCCAAACCAAGCTGATTGCTGTTGCGGGTGAGTGCCGCGACGAAAGCGAGATTCGCAAGGTCGAGGTATTCAACGAGGCATATCGCCTGCGTGAAAAGGGGGCAATTCTCAACTGGTTCGATATCACCGAGGTCGAAGGACATCTGTCCATCAACGATAAGATGAGCGACATCATGGCGACGCTGCAGGGCAAAATTCTGCTTGGCACGCTGCTGATGAAGTTCATGCCCAAGAAGGGCGACAAGATGATGGGCGGTTTTGAAATGAACGATGACATGATGAAGATGATGGGCGGCTTTACCTTCCTGCGTTTGGCCGGCATGATCGGCATGATGGGCATCAATCTGACCAAGGAGCAGCTGTTGGACATCAACGCTAAACTCAATAAGATCAAAAAGCCCAAAAAGTCCAAATAAAAAAATAAAACACAGCACGGGAGACAGACAGTGTTTGTCTCCCGTGCTGTCAGAAATGGGATAAATTGTGAATTATTTGATAAAAAATTTGAACTTGTCTTTACAAGCAAAAAAAATATGGTAAAATATTGTTCGGGTGGAAATCGCTTTTGCCACACACGGCTATCTGGGTGCGTGTCGCCGTGTGATCTTGGGAGCACTCTTTGCCGCAACGCGGCTGAAAGCTAAGGTTTATAACAGGTGAATGATATGAAATTCGAAGGTTTAACTGGTAACGCAGGCTTTTTTAACAGCCACTATGCGTCGCTTGGACGCCGCTCGTCGGTGAGTGGTGTCGCTCACACTTGGGAGCTGCTGCTGTGCCAAACGCAGGCAACGGTCTGCATCAACGAACAACAATATTCGGTAATCCCGGGCGATCTTATCTGTCTGTGCCCTGAGGATGCATGGAAGTTCTCTTTGCCTTTTCAGGCGAGCTATGTGCGTGTTTTACATACGGTAGACGATCTTGCCAAACGTATGCAAGGCTGGGCGGATGTTTTTACCGTGCGCGATGTGCAGGCAGTGAAAACGGCGATGCAGGAGATTGCCTGCGCACAGCAAAGACAGGATGAGCTTGGGTTGGCGGCCGCGCTGTTGTCGCTGATCGTGATGCTGGATAAGGAGCAACAGAGAGATGCGCTGCTGGACGCAGGTTCACGCAAAAAAACGCGTGACTCCATTCGTGCAGGTGTGGAATATATTGAGCAACACTATCGTGAGAAATGCACGCTCAATCAGATCGCCGCATACGCCGATCGCTCGCCGATTTATTTTCACGATGTGTTTCGGGATGTCATGGGAATCACACCATATGAGTACATCGCGCAGCTTCGTCTGGAGGAGGCCAAGCGCCTATTGTCCATGAGTGATATGGATCCATGCGATATTGCCGAATACTGCGGATTTTGCTCGCAGTCGTATTTCAATTTTGTCTTCAAAAAGGCCATGGGCGTGACGCCGCTGAACTACCGCCGCGCTGCTGTCACGCAATATCTGGATACACAAAACGATGACTGATTTTCGAATATAAAAAGAAAGACCGACTGATATCATCAGTCGGTCTTTCTCCATTCATCCTTGATCCAAGATCAACGGCCGGTCTTATTGCGGAAGCAGTCGCTGCAATAAACGGGGCGATCGTCATGGGGCTCGAAAGGAACCTTGCAGGGGTTGCCGCACTCGGAGCAAACGGCGTCAAACATCTGACGCGCGCCGCCTTCGCCGCGCTCTGCCTTACGGTTTGCACGGCAAGCCTTACATCTCTGAGGCTCGTTGGTGAAACCCTTCTCTGCGTAAAATTCCTGCTCGCCGGCAGTAAAGGTGAATTCCTGTCCGCAATCTTTGCAGACCAAAGTTTTGTCGCT
>JAFVZV010000016.1 GCA_017507985.1 Clostridia bacterium | reverse complement strand
TCTTTGCGTAAATTGAAGAAAATTAGGATGACCGCAAAAAGTGGGTTACGCAAGGTTTTAGCGACAATTTTTTTGCGTAATATGTAGTATATTGGGATTTACAAATTATGGAAGAATTGCGGAAAGACTCTACCACACCACCCACTCCTTTTTCATAGCGGCCAAGGCGTAAAGTACTCTTCTGCCGGTTTCTATAGCCTACATACAAAATATAATGTAATTTAAAAAGTGGAAAACCACCAGACTGTTTAGAACAGGACTGGTGGTTTATGATTGTTTGCTTCTTAATTTCAATAGACTGTTGTGGTGTTACCCATTCTCGGTTTCAATGTCATAATCCATATCAACGTCATCATCCTCGAACAAGAAATCAGCATTGTCATCATCAAATTCTGAAGGGATGGCCTCATACTTTTCCAACTCGGTTTCATCTGCTGTAATATCCATCTCATCATCAAGGGTCTCGTCTTCTTCGACATCAAGTTTACCGATGTTCTTTTTACACATTGCAAAAACCATGTCCAGATAGTGATTTCGGATGTTGATGGTTGTATTCGGTTCCTGGGTGAATGAATAAGGATATGCGGTTATCTCTGTACCGTCAGTGAGTGCGGTAATGGTCAAAGCATCTGTCGGTTCATTGCACTTTACGAACAAGTGCAGCGTGATCACGTCGGTAGGAGAATAGGGTTGTGCAGACAGCGTCAGTGCGCACTCATCGAGAAACTCTCCGCACTCATCAATTACGTGGATATCCTTTCGGGGGTCGGTCTGTTCCCACTCATTAGTTCGTGCCTCTTCACTGGCAATCGGGAAAAGGATGAGTTGGTCCATGCGATTCATCTGCTCAATCAATTTGGCTTCATGATAAAGCATCCACCGTTTACTGCGCAGCGAAGGAATATCGTGTCCCATCATTCCTTGTACACTTTGCAGCGAAAAACCCAGGATGTTCAGCATCGTATGGCAGAAATTTCTGCGATACTGATAGGCGCTTTCGTTTTCTTCCAAAGGTATGAGCGTTCCTGCTGCATTTTCGATTTGAGGAACAGGTAATGCGAGCTCCCGTTCCCTGCTTTGACCAATGGCTCTCTTCAGCAACTTCTTACCGGTACGACCAATCTCGTTGGGCTTCTTCGGATTTACAGGCTCGGAAATGATGCAGGAGGACAAATCGGCTACCAGCGGAACGTCACCCGTATCGGGAATGTAGGGATACTTGGTACCATAGATCGTATTGTTGAAGCAAATATGCAGATAGGCTGCATCTGGACGGATCATATCCTTGGTAATGACAGGAACGTGGTCAAAGTTGTCGTCTTTGGTAGTGGCGATGCACTTGACGTCGTAGCCCATCTTCTGCGCTTCCTTGAACGCCTTGCCCGAGAACTGACCCGAAACGGCATAGTCAGCCTTGCCGGTGCGACCGATCAAGTTGAGCGGAACAGCGGCAAACTGGGTAGACGCGCCGCCCTGCAAAAAGAGCACCTTGTAATTATCGGGAATGTTCATCAGCTTGCGCAGCATAGCCTCCGCATCCGCAATGATGGGCTCGTAGTCTGCCGAGCGGTGAGACATCTCCATAACGGACATACCGCTCTCACCATAGCACAAAAGCTCGTCGGCCGCCTTTTGCAGCACGGGCATGGGAAGCATGGAAGGACCTGCGGAAAAGTTATAAACTCTGTTCATGATTGAATTCTCCTTGTATCATTGTTTGGTCGAACATCATTTTTGCAAGTTTTCGTTCGAAGATTTGCTACATTATAGCACATATACCCCTGTTTGTAAAGCCCTTTTTGCAAATTTTTGCAATTTTATTTTTCAAAACTTGCATTTTCGTCAAAAAAGTGAGTTCTCCCCTGTCAGTATAGCCGACTTTTCGCAGTTTGCCAGCGCAAAGTCTGTCATTTACGCGCTTTTGGTCCTGTGCCCGTATAATAAGTTCATACACATCAGCACCACGATCACCCACAAAACGCCATACACGGCGTAGCCGTACCATGCTTCCCTGCTGATCAGAACAGCGACTGCCCCAAGCAGAGCCGAGAGCACTACCATCCAAAAGCACGCCTGCCGTTGACTCAGTCCCGCATCGATCAGCCGGTGATGCCAATGCCCACGATCGGCCGCAAAGGGGCTCTGCCCCCGCGACAGGCGCCGTACGACGGCAAAACTAAGATCGGACAGCGGCAGAGCAAGCACGAGTGGCGGCACAAGTGCGCCAAGGCTTCCAATCTCCGCTTGATCGATCGACAGTGCCAGTCCCCCCAATGCAAAGCCGAGAAACTGCGACCCCGTATCGCCCATAAACACGCGAGCAGGATGGCGATTATAAGGCAGATAGCCAAGGCAAGCACCGCACACCAACAGCGAAGCCCCCGCAAGCATCGCATGCCCCTGCGTGGCAAAAACAACGAACAATGCTATCGCCTCCACCGCGCTGATGCTTGCGCACAGTCCATCCAGCCCGTCAATCATGTTGTGCGCATTGATGCAGACAAGCATCCACAGCACTGACATTGGCACACACCAGATGCCAAGTGAGATGTGTATCCCCCATAAACACATTGTTCCCACACTGTCGCCGGCAACAGCAATGACGGACGCCAGCGCCTGAATCATCAATTTCAAAAATGCAGGCAAACGAAACACATCATCGAATATGCCCAACAGTACAAGCAGCGTCGCTCCCAAAAGCCAACGTGACAACGCTTGCTGTGAAAAGCCGAGCATTGCCGATGGCAGTAGCACGGCAAAAAATATGGCCACACCACCCATGCGAGGCGTTGGCAACGAGTGCATGCGACGTCCGTCACACGGCACGTCAACCGCCCCGACGCGTGGTGCTAACCATATCGCCGCAGGCGTCAGAATCAAGCTCAACACACCGGCAAATCCCGCCGCCACCACTATTCTCGCCTGTTCCATATGACCAACCTTTCCTTTTAACTTCGATATGTATATTGATACAAATATCCCGCCTTGGACAAAGCCAAAGCGGGATATGTCGTCGTATTCTACTATGTCTTATTTCACTTGAACGAAACCCAGCTTGCGCTGTACCTTGGACAGCGTCTTGCGAGCGTAATAGGATGCTTCAGCCGCGCCCTTCTTCATAACTTCCTCAAGATACGCCTTGTCTGCCATCAGCTCGCGGAAGCGGGCCTGCACGGGAGCGAGCGCATCGGCGCAGGCCTCACCGACAGCCAGCTTGAAGTCGCCGTATCCCTTGCCCTCAAACTCACGCTCGATCTCGTCAAATTCCTTGCCCGTGTAGCAGGAATAGATGGTCATGAGGTTGTTGATGCCGTCCTTGCCCTCGGCGTAGCGCACGACGGTGTCCGAGTCGGTTACAGCTCTTTTGAACTTGCGGATTATTGTGTCCTTATCGTCCAGAATATATACTACTGCGTTGGTGTTTTCATCCGATTTGCTCATTTTTTTGGTCGGCTCGGCCAGCGACATGATCTTCTTGCCGCTCGATGCCATGATGGGCTCGGGGATGGTAAAGGTGTCGGGATAGAGCGAGTTGAAGCGAGTCGCAATATCGCGGCACAGCTCAACGTGCTGCTTTTGGTCGATACCCACAGGCACGACGTCGGTCTGATACAGCAGAATGTCCGATGCCATGAGAACGGGATAGGTGAAAAGGCCTGCGTTGATGTTGTCGGCGTGCTTGGCACTCTTGTCCTTGAATTGGGTCATGCGGGACAACTCACCGAACATGGTGAAGCAGTTGAGCATCCATGCCAGCTCTGCGTGAGCCGACACCTGCGACTGCACGTAAAGCGTGTTTTTCTCGGGATCCAGTCCGCAAGCCATGTACAGCGCCAGCGTCTCGTAGGTTCTGCGGCGCAGGTCGGCAGGAACCTGACGCACCGTGATGGCGTGCGAGTCCACAACGCAGTAAAAGCACTTGTACTGCTCCGAAAACGTCGAGAAATTGCGGATGGCACCCAGATAGTTGCCGATAGTCAGATTGCCGCTGGGCTGAACGCCCGAGAATGATACCTTTTGATCTTGAAGCATGATGATTGTCTCCTTTATATTGATTGTGTTATTTTTCATTTTGATCGGTGAGCGCAAAAAACAAAAAACGCCCATGACAAAAGAACTCTTTTGCCAAGGACGAACGAATGGTCCGCGGTGCCACCTTGATTCACGGTCAAACGATTACCGTGCGCTTGCGGGATACGACAATATCCCCGACATCTGACGTGTGCCTGACGTTGCGAAATACTTTGCGCCTTCGGCGCAGTTCCTCCGCACCCTCCGCGGTCCATTTGACGACTTGTTTCTTACCCGGCTCTCAGCCGCCCGGGCTCTCTGTGAAGTCATGATCGCCGTTATCTCCGCATCATTGGTTTATGATAGTTTACTACAAAAATTTCGTTTTGTCAATAGGGCAAAGAGAATTTTTGCAAAGGAACAGCCGCACCCGAAAGTGCGGCTCTCACCCCTACGCGCGCAAAGAAAATCACGCAGGGAAAATCTCCTCTATTACAGGCAGACGATACTTGTATTTTGCTGCATACAAAGCGCGATTTTCTACGGTCTTTTGAGTGATATAACCCTTAAATGATTCTACACTATCACAATATTGCAAACACACTTTAGAACGATCTGTTTTCTCGTGGTGAATATATTTGAATATCGCCTTAGCCTCATCACGGTTCCCACGAAGCATCTGTACGACACCCAGATTAAAATCAGCCATATTGCAATCGTCTTGATGACAACTCCAAAACAAATCCCGGCGATTGAATAATTTCTCAGCCAAATAGTTCAAGTCGCTCAATTTCTTGTACTCTTCAATTTGAAGCAGAAGTTGTTGAATTGTTTCATCAATCTCCGCTTCAAAATTTTGAGATTCATATAGGATTGCGCCATTATACTGTCGAGTAGCATTTATCATAATTCGCCCATGCGGTGAATCATAAAATTCATAGCCATTCTCAGGATTTCCCCATAAAAACTTGATACCTATATCTGTAAAAAAACCTCCGACACTATATGGATTTAAACCTAAAAGAATAAGATAAAATTTTCCGTCATATATCCATTGTCCCTTGCTCGAATTTGGTATAAATCCCACTCCTCGAAGATACGGTTCAAATTTTTGCTTGGCGCTTTTGAAATCGTGTGTCATGTGGTTTTCCTCCTGCAAAAGGTTTCAGTCATACAAAAAATACTTCTCCACACTCGTCTTGAACGCCCCCACCTTTTTCTGCTCCTCGGCAATAAAGGTCTCGGCGTCAAAGCCGTCCTGCCGCGAGGCGTTCGTACCAAGGATCAGATCGATCGTCCAGATCTCTCCCGACGAGGCGCGGAACTCGAATTGTTCGTAGCTTTTACGAATGGTATCCAGCAGCAAAAGCCCCGTGCGGAAGGGTTCAAAAGCATCGGCGTCGGTAACGTGAATCTGCACGCCGTAGCACCGCTCACCCGTGAATTTGGAAAAGGTGGGAGTGAAGCAAGCGGTGCGGAAATTGACACCGGGCAAGTTCATGCGACGCATGGTGTCAGCCAGTGCATCGCCATCGATGAAGGGTGCGCCGATCTGCTCAAAGGGCTTGGTTGTTCCCCTGCCCTCGGACACATTAGTGCCCTCGAACAGCACCGTGCCGATATAGACGAGCGCCGACTCGTAGGTGGGAAGATTGGGCGAGGGCAGCACCCACGGCACCGAAAGCGATCGATAGTCGGCTCGGCGATCAAGGCCGTCACAGGGAATGACACTCAAGTCACACCCGATGCCCTTCTCTGCGTTAGCATAACGGGCAAATTCACCGATGGTCATACCGTAGCGCGAGGCCAGCGTGTACTTACCGATAAACGAGGAAAACCTCTCGTCAAGTAGCGTGCCTTCCATACGATCAAGGCCGAGCGGATTGTAGCGATCCAGCACGACAACACGCTTGCCCAGCTTGGCGCAAGCCTCCATGGCCTCGGTCATGGTATACATATAGGTATAAAACCGCGCGCCGACGTCCTGAATATCAAACACCAGCGTGTCGATGTCGCGGTATTTGTCCTCGGGGCTCTCATCCTTTTTGCCATAGGTCGAATAGACGGGCAAGCCCGTCTTTTTGTCGGTATCGTGATCGATATGCGCGCCTGCCTGAGCATCGCCGCGGATGCCGTGCTCAGGGGCGTAAAGTGCGCGCAGGTCGTACTGCTCGTGTAAAAGATCGACGGTTGCGCGTAAGCTCTGATCCACGCCCGACGGATTGGTAATCAATCCCAGTCGTTTGCCGCCCAAATGCTGTGCCAGCAGTTCTTTTCGTTCTACTCCGTGTCTGTATGCCATGTTGACTCCTTTTGGTAGACAAAATGCTCACCGAGCGGCGAGCATTTTGTGTGTTTTTTCGTTATCTGCGCTTACGACGCGCACGGATGGAAAGTCCCGCAACAAGGAAGGCCACGGGAATGAGAATAACCAGAATCACACTCAGCAAAATCACTGAGAAATCCGTCACGTCCAACAGCTCATCAGTCAGATCGACTGCTGCAATATCCCCAATGACGGGCGTGTAACTTTTGCTCTGCCAGTAAATCGACATAGCCAGATAGTACAGCGAGTTTCCGCCGTTCTTTTCAACGATGGCATCGTCAAACGCGTCGGCACTGGCAAACCAAGTCAGCTTGGCACCTGTTTCGCTGTTTTGCGCCGCAACGGCAATTGCCGTTGCTCCAATATCCTTCTCGCTGCCGTCCGCCTGTACGACGTAGGCTGCATCCGAGGTAGAGAACAACGTCGTCACCGTCACATTGGCAGGAAGAGTAGCTGCTGTACCGATGCCGTGCGCATTTGGGCAAACAACGGTATATTTGTTGCTCACACCGCTGGAGGTGATGGTATGCTTGGCGTTAATATCGGGGTTCAGTGCGGTGGGAACGTCAACGTAGCGGTTGGCATTTCCCTCGTGGATCACGCCTGCCACGGGGGAAAGTCCCATCGCAGCGGCAATACGCAAAAGATTAGGCATAGCTGTATTGGCAGGGGCAGTGATCAACAGCACGTTACCGCCCGCTGACAGATACGAAATAACCATATCTGCCTCGCTCTCGGTAAAGTCCGTGGTAGGAGCGTAAATGATCAAATTAGACATATCGCTGGGCAAGGTGCTAACGTCACGCAAATTGATGTCCTCATAATTCAGCGAAAGCTGCGATAAGAAGGAGGTCAGCATATTGCCAAACTGCGTTTCATTGTGTCCCTTAGCCACGTAAACGTGAGGAATGGACTCGGCCGTTACGTAGTCAATGGCCTCGCTGATGGCCTGCTCTGCGCGGAAGCAGTAGTGAGTCACGTCATCAAGGATCAGTCCGTACTGCTGATAGTAAGCCATAGCGACCTGGGTGTAACTGTCGCTATAGCGGAAGGAATAATACTCCTGCGGCGTGAACGTCGCATTCAGACCCTCGATGGAGTAATAATACATATTGCTGCTGTCGATCATACGATAGCGGCGATCGCTCTCAACGATCACGCTATAATCCGACATACTTTCAGCACCGCTGAATTTTTTTATAATTTCAGTATCTCGTACCGCATCCACCGTTTTGACGTGGATATGGCCGTTGAGCATCTGATAGCGAGCAAGAAGAGCATCCAGCGTAGGCGTCATAACGTTGGTCGGACACAGCACGTAAATGGTGACGTCCTCCTTGACCTTTTTGACAAAGTCCTTAGTCGTAGCGGACACGGTGAATTGGTCGTTGTCGGTTATGTCAACGAGCGTTACACCCTTGGGAATGAGTCCAACAAGCAGGTTGATCACGATCAACGCCGCCAAAAGCGCGGCAAGCACCAGTGTGATGCGAACGGCATCACGCGAGGGGCGATCGGAGCCAAGCAGACGATCCTTAAGGGAGGTTTGTTGCTGATTGTTCATTTGGCACACCTCCTTTTACGCACGGCGGCGCTTATCCATGACCAGCCAGGTCATAAAGATAAACAAAGCCGCAAACGATGCGTCGTAAATAATGGTCGTCAAATCGAAAACGCCGCTACCGAACACAGTATAGCGGTAAAACAGCGAAAGCACGGATACGGCACGGTAAAGCATACCGTCATACAGCGAAGAATCGATCAAGAAGATCACGATCTGCGGCAAAACGCCGAGAATCGCAACAAGCGAGGAAAAGTACAGATTTTTGGTCAGTCCATAAACACCGAGTGCCGCAAGCAGTGTCAGCACGATCAATACGATAAAGGAAAGCACCGCGCCTGCGGAGATAAAGATCGTAACAAAGGTGTCCAAAAGGAAAATGACCAAAATTCCCACAACGCAAAGGATCATGGCGATCAGCTGGTTTTCCGTCAGCGAGGACAGGAACATACAAAATGCGATCAGTGCCGCCCCCAAAAGGAAGAAGGCAAACAGCGTCGCATAGGCCGTTCCCAACGCGTCCATACCAAACAGCGTCAAAATCAAGGGAAACAGCGCAATAACAACACAACCGATGCCCAACATAGCAACCATTGCCAAATATTTGCCCAGCACGATTTTCCACAGCGGCAAAGGCAAGGAGTATAGCAGCTGATCGGTATGTGCACGCCGCTCTTCCGTCATACTCCGCATAGTCAGAAGCGGAATAAGAATGATCAGAGCAAGCTGAAGATAATACAGCGAGTCTGCAAAATCGGCAGAGCCGAGAATTACGTTAAAAATGGCACAAAACACTCCTGCCGCAAGCAACAGTAACGCAAGAAATACAAAGCCGATCACATTGTGAAAGTAGGAACGCATTTCGCGTTTGAATATGGCAATCATGTCTCCAGCTCCTCCTCTTCACTCTCTGGTTGCTCGGGCTCGATCGAATCAGCCGTACGGTCGGTCAGTGCCAAGAAAACGTTTTCCAGCGACTTGTGCTCAATCTCCATGGTCAGCACAGCATAGCGGCGATCTGCCATGGCAAAGAAAATACGGTCGCGCACGTCGCTCTCACGGGGAATGGAGACGTCAACGGACACCTCTCCCTCCTTGGTCGCGGATCGCAAGGTGCAGTTTTCTTTTTGAACAATACCATAAAGCACTTCCAGCACGCCCGCCTCGTCGCCACGAATAACCAAATGTAACGTGTCGGTATCTCCCAACATAGCTTCCAGCTCGGATAGCTCGCCCTGGGCGATCAGTTCGCCGCCCGAGATGACCAACAGCTCGTCGCACATCTCGCTGACCTCGGCCAGAATGTGGCTGGAAATGATCACCGTGTGCTTCTTCCCCAGCTTGCGAACCATCTCACGGATCTCGACCAACTGCTTGGGGTCAAGACCGACCGTCGGCTCGTCCAAAATGATAATCTCGGGACTGCCGAGCAACGCCTGTGCGATACCCACTCTCTGACGACAGCCCTTGGACAAATTGCGAATCAAGCGATCCTTCATTTCTGTCACAGAGGTTTGCTCCATCACTTCCTTGACCTGTCTGGCAACACGCTCGGGATCTACTCCCTTAGCCTCCGCAACAAACGTCAGATATTCCTCGGGCGTCATATCCTCATACAGCGGCGGCTGCTCTGGCAAATAGCCAATCAGGCGCTTGGCTTCGGTCGCGTCCTTATAAATATCAAATCCGTTGATCTTGACTGTTCCTGCCGTGGCAGCCAGACACCCCGTCATAATATTCATCGTCGTGGATTTGCCTGCACCGTTGGGACCAAGCAGCCCGTAAATCTTTCCGTTGGTGATCTTAAAACTAATATCCTTGAGCGCATGGTGATTGCCATACGTCTTGGTCAAATGCTTTACCTCGATCAAACCGATTCCATCCTTTCTCGCCGATCGCGTCGGCCATCAATGATCACGCTACTCTCAGCGTAAAATATCCCAAATAAATGATACCTTTTCAATGTGTCTAAATTCTGACATAAATATGAACAATTTATGATATTTGCAAAAAATGCTTTCTCTGCCCAAATTCGCGTTGTTTTTTTTACACTTTCGGGTATGCTATTCGTAGCGCACCTCCGTTTCAACGTTTATTTCTCGGCGTAATGCTGATTTTTTTGTAAAAAATATACATATTTAAAAGATTTTACTTGATTTTGTTTGATGTATATGATAATATATAATATATATTTGTGTGTTATTTCCAACAAAAAAGGGGGCATGATTTCATGAACCGCACAACCAACAATGAAAATACGCCCGATCTGGCACCGTTTTTGTTCCATCAGGGGACAAACTATCACGCCGATGCCTATCTTGGCGCACATCCGACCGAGCATGGTGTCGTCTTTCGTGTATGGGCACCCAATGCCGCCGCCGTATTCGTTGTGGGCAACTTTTGCGGTTGGGATGAGGGCATTCCGATGCAGCGCATCACTCAAGCCGGTGTTTGGGAAGCGTCCGACGCCAACGTTCAGCAAGGGGCGCTGTATAAATTCCGCATCGTAACGAACGACGGTCGCGTTCTGTACAAGGCTGACCCGTACGCACGTGCCTCGGAGCTGCCGCCGGCCAACGCTTCACGCTTTTACACCTCGAATTATATCTGGCGCGACGAAGGCTGGCTTGCCCACCGTGCCGCAACCATGTCGGGCGACGGATTTCGCCGTCAACCCATCAATATTTACGAACTTCATCCCGGTTCATGGGTACGTCACGAGGACGGAAGTTATCTTTCCTATAGCGAGCTCGCCTGCGAACTGGCACCCTATCTCAAGCAGATGGGCTACACCCACGTTGAACTGATGCCCGTCATGGAGCATCCCTACGACGGCTCGTGGGGCTATCAGGTGACCGGTTATTTCGCCCCCACCGCTCGTTTTGGCGAGCCCGACGAGTTCCGCGGCTTTGTCGATTCCATGCACGAAGCAGGCATTGGCGTTATCCTCGACTGGGTTCCTGCCCACTTCCCCAAAGACGCCCACGGCTTGTACGAATTCGACGGTCAGCCTCTGTACGAATATCAAGGCAAGGACCGAATGGAGCACCGCGGCTGGGGCACACGTTGCTTTGACGTTGGTCGTGAAGAGGTACAGAGCTTCCTGATTTCCAGCGCCGTCTACTGGATCGAAGAATTCCACGCCGACGGTCTGCGTGTCGATGCCGTTGCAGCTATGCTGTATCTGGACTACGATAAATTGCCCGGCGAATGGTGTCCCAACGTCTACGGTGACAATCGCAACCTCGAATCCATCGCCTTCTTTAAAAAGCTGAACGAGTATCTGCATCGCTCCCATCCCGACGTGCTCACTATCGCCGAGGAATCGGGCGATTTCGGCGGCGTCACCTCTCCTGACGGCTTGGGATTTTCGCTCAAGTGGTGCATGGGCTGGATGAACGACTCGCTCTCTTATGCCAAATTAGATCCGCTGTTCCGGAGCGGAAGCCATTATAAAATGACGTTCTCACTGACGTATGTGTTTTCCGAGCAATACGTTTTGCCCATCTCGCACGACGAAGTGGTGCACGGCAAGCTGTCCTTGCTTGACCGCATGCCCGGACAATACGAACAAAAGTTTGCGGGCGAGCGGGTATTTTACGCATGGCAAATGACTCATCCCGCTAAAAAGCTCAACTTCATGGGAAATGAAATCGGCCAGTTCCGCGAATGGGATTACGATGGGCAAATCGAGTGGTTTTTGCTGAAATATGATATGCATGCCGCCATGCAGCGCTACTTTGCCGCGCTCAATCATTTTTATCTTGAACATCCCGCTCTTTGGGCCTGCGACGACAGCTGGGACGGTATGTCTTGGATCGATGCCGACAACGCCAACGAAAGCGTATATTCCTATCGCCGCATCGACCCCAAAACGGGGGAAGACATCATCGTCGTCCTCAACTTTACCCCCGTCGAACGCCGCGGCTTTTACGTCGGCGTTCCCAAAAAGGGCAAGTACGAAGAAATCTTCAACTCGGATGCCAAGGAGTTTGGCGGCGGTGGGTTGCATAACAGCGCCCCCATTTCCAGCGAAGCCGTACTCTGCCACGGGTTTGCACATCGCATCTGCTTTGACCTGCCGAGCATGAGCGCCGTTATGCTGCGCCGCGTTCCACCCAAAAGGCGTGCACCTCGCGCAAAAAAGAACACTTGATCGTTATTTATTCATTTATATATCAACACATAGAGGAGGAATCATCATGCACCAAAAGAAAGAATGTGTCGCCATGCTTCTCGCAGGCGGACAAGGTAGCCGTCTGTACGCGCTGACCAAAAAAACCGCCAAGCCCGCTGTACGCTTCGGCGGTAAATACCGCATCATCGACTTCCCACTGTCCAACTGTATCAACTCTGGCATTGATACCGTAGGTGTCCTCACCCAGTATCAGCCGCTTGTGCTCAATGAGTACATCGGTAACGGTCTTCCCTGGGATCTCGACCGCAACGTAGGCGGCGTCAAGATCCTGCCGCCTTATCAAGGCCAAAACGGCGCGGATTGGTACAAGGGCACGGCAAACGCCATCTATCAGAACATGGAATTTATCGACCAATACAACGCTGAGTACGTTCTCATTCTTTCGGGTGACCACATCTACCACATGGATTACAGCAAAATGCTCAAGTTCCATAAGGAACGCGGCGCAGACTGTACCATCGCAGTGCTTGAGGTAACACTGGAGGAGGCCAGCCGTTTCGGCATCATGAGCACGCACGAGGACGGCACCATCTACAAATTCACCGAAAAACCCAAGAACCCCGATTCCGCCAAAGCATCCATGGGTATCTACATCTTCAACAAAAAGAAGCTGTTTGACTACCTCGTTGCCGATGCAGCCGATCCCGCCTCTGCCAACGATTTCGGCAAGAATATCATTCCCAATATGCTCGCGGCAGGCGAAAAAATGATGGCTTATCCCTTTGAAGGCTATTGGAAGGACGTCGGTACCATCCAGTCGCTTTGGGAAGCCAATATGGACCTTTTGGGTGACGTCCCCACGCTTAACGTCTCTGACGAGTCCTGGCGCATCTATTCCCGCCACCATGCCGAGGAGCCCCAGTTTGTCGGCAAGACGGCTGTTATCGACAACTCCTCTATCACCGAGGGCTGTGAGATCCATGGCACGGTCAAGAATTGCGTGCTGGGTTCGGGCGTTCGCGTCATGTACGGTGCCTACGTCAAGGACAGCGTCATCATGGGCAACACTGTCATCGGCGAAGGTGCAACTGTCAACTACGCCATTCTCGACGAGGGCGTAGATATCGGTGCAGGCGCCAAAGTCGGCGCACCGCGTGACAGCTCTACCGACATTACCGTCATCGGCACGGGCGTCAAGATCCCCTCGGGCACGATCATTCCCGACGGTAAAATGATTTCTGAACTGTAAGGAGGCAACACCATGAGTATTGCAGGTTTGATCTTATCCAATCTTAACCGCGGAAAGCTGCCCGAAATGACCCGTCGCAGAATTCTGTCGAGCGTTCCCTTTGGTTGCCGCTATCGTCTGATCGACTTTCCTCTGTCCAACATGGTCAACGCAGGCATCACCAACATCGGTATTGCCACCGACTTCAACTATAAATCCCTACTCGACCATATCGGCACGGGCAAGGACTGGGATCTGGCTCGCCGCAGCGGCGGTATCCGTATGCTGCCTCCTCTGATCTCAGGCTATGATCCGCTGACCACGCACCAATCCACCTTCCCCACTCGCCTTGCCGCTATGATGTCCACGCTGGATTTCGTACGTCACTGCTCCGAGGATGTCATCGTACTGTGTGACGGCAACGTCATTTGCAATATGGACCTTAAAAAGCTGGTCGACGAGCACCTAACCAAGGATGCCGACATCACCTTCGTTGCTCAAAAGATGAACATCACCGAGGGCATGCTCGACCATGACGATGTTTTGGTGGAAAGCGACGAAAATGGCCGCCTGACCTCCTACGCCCGTGCGTTGCCAAGCGATTTGGGCGAGCGCAACGTTATGATCAATGTCATAGTCATGAAGACCACCTTTATGCGCAATATGCTGGAAAATGCTGCCGCACACGGCGCATCCAGCTTTGACATTGATGTCCTTCGTCCCAATCTGAATCGCTGGAAATTGCACGTTTCCTACTTTGAGGGTTGGTGCGCGCAGATCAACTCAATGGAGACCTATTTCAAGCGTTCGATGCAGCTGCTTGAGTCGGGTGTACGCGCCGATCTGTTCCAGCAGGAAGGTTTCCCCATTCTGACCAAGGTCCGCAACAGTGCGCCCACCAAATATATGCCGGGCTCTAAGGTCACAGGCTCGCTCATTGCTGACGGCTGTGTTATCGAAGGCACGGTGGAAAATTCGATTTTGTTCCGTGGCGTTCACGTCGGACGCGGCACTGTGATCCGCAACTCCATCCTTCTGCAGGACACCTACACGGGTAACAACGTCACGCTTCAAGGTGTCATCGCAGACAAGAACGTAACCATCCGCGACGGTCGTACGCTGGCAGGATATGAAACCATGCCCTTCTACATCGAAAAAGGCGCTATCGTTTAAAAACAGTATCGTCCGATCCGATCCACACCCGCTCGTGCTCTGCGCGAGCGGGCTGTTTCAACAAAGCAAAAGGAGATTTTTTATGAAGAAAATTTTGTTTGTAGGTGCAGAAGCTATGCCCTTTGCCGCCACGGGCGGATTGGGTGACGTCCTCGGTTCTCTGCCTGCCGCCATCGCCGCTGCTGATCCGGAAGCCGATATCCGCGTAGTTATCCCATTGTACGCTCAGGTATCCGAAACATGGCGGGCGCAAATGAAGCAAGAGGCTGTTTTTTACGTCAAGCTCGCCTGGCGAAACCAATACTGCGGTGTCTACTCTTTGGTCAAGGACGGCGTAACCTACTACTTTTTGGACAATGAATATTATTTCAAACGCGACACCCTATACGGTCAGCTGGATGACGGCGAACGCTACGCCTATTTCTGCCGCGCCGTGCTTGAGATGATGCGTCATTTGAACTACTATCCCGACATTCTTCACGCACACGATTGGCAAGCAGCACTTTCCGTGGTTTATCTGAACGCCAATTACCGTTACGTCGAAGGCTATCACACCATCCGTTCTGTTTTCACTATCCACAACATCGAATATCAGGGCAAATACGACTTTGGTATTTTGAGTGATGTATTTGATTTGGGCTACGAGCAATATTCGCTGATGAATTACGGCGGTTGCATCAATCTGATGAAGGCCGCCATCGAATGTGCCGACCGCGTCACGACCGTCTCCCCTCGCTACGCCGAAGAGATCCTCTCGCCCGAATACGCCCACGGTCTGCACTACTGCCTGCGCAATCACACAGGCAAGCTGTGCGGTATTCTCAACGGCATCGACTACGACTATTACAATCCCAAGACCGATCCCGTGATCACACAGCACTACAGCGCGGCGTCCATTCATCGCAAATATGCCAATAAAGTTGCTCTACAACGTGAAACCGGACTTCCCGAAAGCCCGGAAACCCCACTTTTGGCAATAATTTCGCGCTTGGCGACGCATAAAGGTCTTGACTTAATTACTGAAATCGCGTATAATCTAATGAAGGAGCAAAACGCACAGCTCGTCATTCTCGGCAAAGGAGAGGCAAGATACGAGCAGTTCTTCCTCGATTTGCAAGCGCAGTTCCCCGATAAGGTGCGCGCGTTGATTCAGTATGACCGCGATCTGTCCAAGCGTATCTACGCCGCTGCAGATATCTTCCTCATGCCCTCCCGCAGTGAGCCTTGTGGCCTGTCACAGATGATCGCCTCTCGCTACGGTGCCATTCCCGTCACCCGCGAAACAGGCGGCCTGTACGATTCCATCAAAGGATACTGGAAGGATGAGGACGGCAATATCCACGGCAATGGCTTCACATTCGCTAACTACTCCTCTTGGGAGTTGGCAGAGCGCACAGGTGCCGCCATTGCACTGTACGAAAATGCAAAAGAACGCAAGGCTCTTGTCCGCAAGATCATGGAGACCGATTTTTCCTGGAACGTGTCTGCCGAGCGTTACCTTGATATGTATCGCGCGCTGTGATTTGACTGCTCTGCTCATCGTTCATTTGAAAGAAAGGTAAGTTATCCACTATTATGAATCAGAATCCCTCCCCCGTAGAAATCAAAAAAAATCTGGAAGAAAAACTCTCGCGCTACTTTGGCTGCACTGCCGCCGAGGCCTCGCGTGAGCAAATGTATAAGGCGACCGCCATGACGGTTCGCGACCTGCTCACAGATAAGCGCGGCTCCTTTAAAAAGGACGTTAATCGCGCAGGTGCCAAAAGAGTGTACTATATGTGCATGGAATTTTTGCTTGGCCGTTCGCTCAAAACCAATCTGGGCAACCTCGGTCTTGCCGAGAGCTATGCCAGTGCACTGAAGGAATTGGGCGCCAATCTGGACGATCTGTACGAGTGTGAGCCCGACGCAGGTCTTGGTAACGGCGGTCTTGGCCGTCTTGCCGCTTGCTTTATGGACTCGCTGTCCTCGCTGGGCTATCCCGCAACCGGTTTCTCTATCTGCTATGACTTTGGTCTGTTCCGTCAAAAGATCGTTGACGGTATGCAGGTTGAGCTGCCCGACATTTGGCTGCCCGGCGGTGAAGTTTGGTTGGTTCCCCGCACCGACCGCATCTTTAAGGTCAAGTTGGGTGGTCGCGTCAAGGAAAACTGGAAGGACGGCCACCTTGAGATCCTGTATGAGAACTGCGAGGAGGTCGAAGCCGTTCCTTATGACATGATGATCTCGGGCGGCGACTCGGATGCCGTCAGCCAGTTGAGATTGTGGCGCGCTCGCGACACGCAGAAGTTCGATATGAGTCTATTTACCCAGGGGCAGTACGCCCGTGCAGTGGAGAACGCAACCAATGCAGAAATCATTTCCAAGGTGCTGTATCCCTCGGATAATCATGCAGAAGGCAAGCTGCTTCGCCTGACCCAGCAGTACTTTCTCGTGTCGGCTTCCTGTCAGAGCATCATCCGCGATCACATGGCCGTCTACGGCACGCTGGACAACCTGCCGGACAAGGTAGCGATCCATATCAACGACACGCACCCCGCGCTGTGTATTCCCGAGCTGATGCGTATTTTCATCGACGATTATTTCTACACCTGGGATCGCGCATGGGATATGGTTCAACGTATTGTTTCTTATACGAACCACACCGTCATGCCCGAGGCGTTGGAAACCTGGAACGAGGACCTGTTCCGCCTCAAACTGCCTCGCATCTATACCATTATCCGTGAGATCAACGAAAGATTCTGCCGCGACGCATGGAACGCGTTTCCCGGCAACTGGGATCGCATCTCCAAGATGAGCATTCTTGGTCACGGTCAGGTCCGTATGGCCAATCTCTCCGTCGTCGGCTCGCATTGCATCAACGGTGTTTCCAAGCTGCACTCGAGCATTCTCAAAGAATCCACCTTTAAGGATTTCTACAGAATGTATCCCGATCGCTTCACCAACGTTACCAACGGTATCGCACACCGTCGCTGGCTGTGCTACTCCAACCCTGCACTGGCTGGACTCATTGAGGACTGCATCGGTGACGGTTATCGCAAACAGCCCGAGCACTTGTCCGAACTCGCTAAATTTGCCGACAACGAAGAGGTGCTTGAGCGTCTGCGCGCCATCAAGCATCAAAACAAGGTCAACTTCTCCAATTTACTGTATCGCAAGACAGGTCAACGTATCGACACCCATTCGGTATTCGATGTGCAGATCAAGCGCTTGCATGAATATAAGCGTCAGCTGCTCAATGCGCTGAATATCATCGGGCTGTATCTGCAGCTCAAGGATAATCCCAATTTGGAAATGCAGCCGCAGACCTTTATGTTTGCCGCCAAGGCAGCCCCCGGCTACGCCATGGCCAAGGAGATCATCCGTCTGATCTGCTATATCAGCGCCGATATCGATCGTCATCCCAAAATCAAGGAAAAGCTCAACGTTGTCTTCCTTGAAAATTACAACGTCAGTCTTGCCGAAGCGCTCATTCCCTCGGCCGAGATCAGCGAGCAGATCTCGCTGGCAGGTAAGGAAGCGAGTGGCACGGGTTGCATGAAGCTCATGATGAACGGCGCGCTGACCATCGGCACACTCGACGGTGCAAACGTCGAAATGCAGGCCGCCGCCGGCGCAGACAATATGTATATCTTCGGTCTGACCGCCGCCGAGGTCGAATCCATTTGGCTGCGCGGCTACCGCTCGACCGAGTTCTACGCCAACAATATCGGCCTGTCCCGCATTGTCAATCAGCTCAACATCGGCTTTGCCGGCGAGAGCTTTGCTAATCTGGCATCCTATCTGCTCTCGGGCGAGCATGGCATCGCAGACCCGTATCTGTGCTTGGCCGACTACGAGTCTTATCGTACAACGCACGCCCAGATGATCCGCGACTATACAGACAAGCAAAAGTGGAACCGTATGTCGCTGCTCAACATTGCCGCATCCGGCCACTTCGCCGCTGACCGCAGCATTGAAGAATACGCGCAGCGCATCTGGAACCTGCAGAAAATGCCCAAACGCTCTTAATTTCATCTCCAAAAGGAGTTCCAATGTTACCGACATTTTACCGTGACTATGACCGCGCGGCCCTGCCCCGCATCCAAAAAACGGTTTCGGGAGAGGACGCATCCGACATGGGTGCGTTCTCTTTTGGCACTGTCATCGCCTTCACCTTGCACCTGCCTCGGCGCCTTGGCGCGGCGGCCGTTGTTTTGCGCCTTTGCCGCGATGGCGAGGCGTTTTTCGACACGCCGCTTGCCTTTGTTTCTACTAAGTGCGGCGAGGATATCTACAAGCTGACGCTTGATACGGCCTCTCTTTGCGGTGCGCGAGACTTTGGACTCTTTTATTATCATTTTCTGTTCGTGCGCGGTCAGGATACCCTCTTTACCAACAGTATCAATAACGTCGATTTTACCCTTTCCGAGCGCGAAGGTCGATCCTTCCGCCTGCTCGTCTATTCCCCCGACTTTAAAACGCCCGACTGGTTTGCGGGCGGTACCATGTATCACATTTTCGTTGACCGCTTTTGTCGTGGCGAGGGCTATGCTCCCTTGCGCGAAGGTGCGACGCTGGAGGAGGACTGGGAAAACGGAATTCCCCAGTTTGCGCCCCACCCCGGAGCGCCGCTCGCCAACGACCGCTTTTTCGGCGGCAACCTTTGGGGCGTTGCCGAAAAACTTGACTATCTGAGATCTCTTGGTGTGACCGTCCTTTATCTATCCCCAATTTTCGAGGCGGCATCCAATCACAAATACGACACCGGTGACTATGAGCGCGTTGACGCCGCCTTTGGCGGCGAAGCGGCGCTTGCCCACCTGCTTGACAAAGCCAAAGCTTATGGTATCCGCATCATTCTTGACGGTGTGTTCAATCACACGGGTGACGACAGCCGTTATTTCAATCGCTACGGACGCTACGATGCACTCGGTGCCTACCAATCCCCCAATTCGCCTTATGCCCATTGGTACAGCTTCAAGCAGTTCCCCAACGACTACGAAGCTTGGTGGGGAATCCCCATCCTGCCCCGTATCAACAGCCACTTACCCGAGGTCCGCGCCTATCTGGCAGGGCACGACGGCATCGCCGCCTCGCGCGTACGCCAAGGCATCGCGGGCTGGCGGCTGGACGTGGCTGACGAGCTGTCGGACGAGTTTTTGGATGATCTTCGAGACAGCCTGCACGCCGCCTCAATGGAGCAGCCCATCATTATCGGCGAGGTGTGGGAAAATGCGGCCGAAAAAATGGCCTACGGTCATCGCCGCCGCTATTTTTCGGGCAAACAGCTTGACAGCGTGATGAATTATCCCGTCCGAAACGGCATTTTGTCCTTTGTTCGCGACGGTGACGCCGACGCGCTCTACAACGTACTGACCGAGCTGTATAGCTCGTATCCCAGAAACGTCTGCCATTGTCTGATGAATTTGCTCGGCACGCATGACACCGAGCGCATTCTGACAGTTCTGGGCGATCCTGCGCTGGGCAACGGTCGCTCCAATGCCGAGCTCTCAACCGCACGCCTCTCCCCGGATCAACGTCACCGTGCGATCAATCTTTTGCACATCGCCTTGACGCTGCAGTTCACGGTTTTTGGCGTTCCCTCCGTTTTCTATGGCGACGAAGCAGGTATGGAGGGATATCACGATCCCTTCTGCCGTTTCCCCTTCCCATGGGGACGTGAGGAGCCGTCCTTACTCAAAACCGTTCGTTTTCTTGGAAAACTACGCCTGGACAATACCTGCCTTGCCGACGGCACGTTCAGCGTAATCTATCACGACGCACATGCCATTGCCTATGAGAGATCCAAAAACGGCAACCGCCTGCTGATTGCCGCCAATATGGGCTCACAGACCATCGACATTCCCGTCACAGGACACTGGCAACAACTGCATCCCGATGGGATTACCGAATATCGCGGGCAGCTGCTCCGCATTCTCCCGAAACAATCTTGTATTTTCAAGGAGGTGGACGTATGACCTATCAACACGCTTTGCGCTACCTTACCGCCTCCGGCACCGCAAGTCAAGGCAATACCCGTCTGCCGTTACGCTCGTTTGTCAATCAAACCAAAGCAACACCGCCCTTGTTTATTCGCTTCACCGCCAATAAGCTCGGGCATACTGCCGCCCTCTTTTTGCGCAACATACTGACCGAAGCCGGCATTTCCTGCCTGCATTGGATCGATGATACAAGTGAGCCCAAACAACGCTTTTGGCTGGATGGCAAGCCCATTTCACCACCGCTTATGGCTCGGGTTGCCGGCGAGCTTCACGATGTGGAAATTGCGGCTTCTGATGTTTCATTCAGTGCAACCGAGCGTTGCGCGGCTGTTCTCTGCCGCATCGCCGCACAGCAAAGCTGCCGCATTATCTTGTTTGAATCTACTCACGAGGCTCCTTCATTGCCTGCATTCTGCTCTATTTATTCCCGCTTAAATGCCATCGCGGTTCTCTCGGATAAAAAGGATGCCATTTCTGAAACCGTTCGCGCGAATGTACGCCTGGTTATCAGCCCGACCTACGGTCCCGCTTTTTACCGTCGCATTTCGGATGCTTGTGCAGCCAGCAATATCCGACTGGAGATTATCAAAAAAAGCAACCGCACCAATATTACGCCCGGCGCGCAGACGATCAGCTACGGCAAATTTCCTGATTGCCGCCTCCCTTCGGGGTCAAAGCTGTGTGCAGATGCCGCCTTTTTGACCATGGAATGTCTGTTGGCGCTCGAGCGCATGCGTTTTTTTGTTGGAGGTGCCGCACTGCAAAGCGGTTTGCAAAAGACGGATCTGTCGCACGCTTGCCATTTGCGCTGTATTCAGCCCTTGCTGCTGGCCGATTGCGTGACGCAAAATGATGAGCTGTCACTTTCTCTTTCCGATCTGAATGATCTTTCCCCTCATCTTCCTCGCCCCCGGCATCTGTGGCTGGATGACTCACTTTCGGATATTCCGCCCCAGTATGCCCCACTTTTTGATGAGATCCATCGTGGGGAAACCGAGCTCTATTTATGCGAAGAAGGAACGACTCTTGTCATCGGCCCCCCATCATTTATCTATACGTTTAGCAAAAATACGCATCGCAAGCAAAAAAAGTAATAAAAACGCCTGTCTTTTTCAACTTTTTTTCAAAAAGCCCTTTTCACGTCGCATTTTTTGCGTTATAATGAAAGTAGATTATTCTCTCTGATTATCATAGAAAGGAATGGTTCTTCTCATGGCAAAACATACCATTACCATCGCAGACATTGATCTGAACATTACTACCGAGGAATCGCCCGAGATGGTAGAACATCTCGTCACCGTTCTCGACCGCCGCATTCGCGATCTTTTGATCCGTATGCCCCGTCTGTCCAAGAGCGAGGCCGCCATTCTGTGCGCCGTTGACTATTGCGCTCAAAGCATCAAGAGCGAAACCAAGACGCACGAGATGGAACGCGACTTTATCAAAATTTCCAAGGAGCTGGAAACCATTCGCCAAGAGCATGAGGCACTTGTAACCACCGTGGACGAGCTTCGTCGCGAAAATCGCATCATGCATGACATCATCACCAAAAGTGTCAGCACCGCCTTCCCGGCGATTGCCAAGCCCATTGAGGGCGAACAGCTGACCATCAAGACGGAAGAGGAATCCGAGCAGGCAGAAGCCGCACAGGAGCAAACCGTTCCTGCCGCTCAGGTTATGTTCCAAGAGGAGCAGCCTGTGCAAGTGAGCGCCCCTCAGTCGGATCCCGACATCGACGACATTCCCACAAGAAAAGTCCGTCGCCGTACCAAGGTCAATCCCAATGGCGGCAAAAATAAAGTCGGCGATATGTTCGATATGCTGACCTTTAAGGACGTCTGATCATATGTCCGAAAACATGACGCAAATCGGACGGTTGCCCGAGTTGCTCTGCCCCGCCGGCTCCCCCCTCGCCCTTGACGCGGCCATTGAGGGTGGGGCCGACGCTGTTTATCTGGGCGGACTCGGCTTCAACGCCCGTATGAATGCTTCCAACTTTGACCGCGAGGCACTAATCGACGGTATTCGCCGTGCGCATGCTTACGGTGTCAAAGTGTATTTGACATTGAATACGCAGGTCTATGACCGCGAATTGGCCGATTATCTGCGTGCGGCTGCCTTTGCGCAGCATGCCGGAGCCGATGCGCTGATTGTCGCAGATCTTGGCGGTGCGGCGGCTATCCACCGCGCATTGCCTGAGCTTGCTTTGCACGCTTCCACTCAGGCCTGTGCACACAGCGCCGCCTCAGGTGAGGTTCTGTCCAAAATGGGATTTTCTCGCATGGTCGTAGCCCGCGAATTGCCATTGACCAATTTGCAATCGGCCGTGAAACATTCTCCCATCGAGATCGAAGCCTTTATTCACGGCGCGCTGTGCGTTTGTCACTCAGGCGGTTGTCTGTTTTCCTCACTGGTCGGTGGGCGTAGTGGCAATCGCGGCGAATGTGCTCAGCCCTGCCGCCTGCCTTACCGCACACCCAAAGGGAAAAGTGACTATCCCCTCTCGCTTAAGGACCTTTCGCTCGCACGCCACGTTCCGTCTCTCATCGATGCAGGGCTCGCCTCATTAAAAATTGAGGGGCGTATGCGCTCTCCCGAATACGTGTTAACCGTTGCCCGCATCTGGAGATGCCTACTTGACGAGCGGCGCGGCGCAAATGAGGACGAAATGCGTCAGCTTGCCGAGGCTTTTTCTCGCGATGGATTTACCGACGGTTATTTTACCTCGCGCATCGGACATAAAATGCTTGGGGTGAGATCGGAAGCTGATAAGCAAGCCGGTCGATCGCTCGAGCCCTTCCGCGGCATCACTCGCCGTATCCCCTTGGATATGAAGCTAACCATTCGCCGCGATCACCCAAGCAAATTGACCGTCAGTACAGATACTGCCTCATTTACCGCTACGGGGCCGATTGCCGCTCCCGCCATCAATGCACCACTCGACGAACAAACGGTGCTCCGCCAGCTAACCAAACTTGGAAGCACCCCCTATCATGCCCGTGATTGTCGGATCGATTTGGACGACGGGCTTATGTTGCCTATCTCGTCGCTCAACGCATTGCGCCGTGCCGCCATCGAGGGTCTGCAGGCACAGACCAATACCACAACCCCTACCGCCTCTGACGAGATCACCTACGTGGCTCAGCATCCGCCGGGCGATCGCGCGACGCACACCATTCGCTCCGCTTGCATGGTCAGCGTCGCACAGCTCACAACCGCCGCACAAAACTATTTTGATATTTGCTATCTTCCCGCCGAGCAGCTGCTCGCTCTTTCACCGCACGCTTGGCAGGAAATCGTCAGCAACACCGAGCTTGGCGTTGTCCTTCCGCCCGTCATCATGGATCACGAGCGCGAAGGTGTCGCATCACAACTGGCTATGATCGCTAAGCAAGGAGTTCGCCACGCTTTACTCGGCAATATTGGGCATCTTTCGCTTGTCAACGAAGCAGGATTGATCGCCGACGGCGATTTCCGTTTGAACGTTACCAACAGTGAAAGCGTTGGTGTAATGGAATCCCTCGGTATTCACACGCCTATACTCTCCCCCGAGCTGTCGCTTCCCCAAATTCGCGATATCCGAGGAAATGTACGAACCATCGTCTACGGCCGTATCCCACTGATGCTACTGGAAAAGTGCGTCATTCGCGAAATCTCCGACTGCAAGACGTGCGACGCAGGGCGCGCCGCGCTGGTTGACCGTCGAGGAACCGTCTTTCCCGTCTTGCGCAGTCCCGATCATCGTAATATTATTTATAATAGTGTTCCAACCTATATGGCCGACGCACAGAATCAGCTGACCCGCTATCGCGTAGGCGGTTGGCACTTTATATTCTCCATCGAATCACCTTTTGAGATCGATCGCATTGTCGCTGCTTACCAAAGCGGGCAAAGCGCTACATCCGCCGTTCGAAGGATCGGCACATAACAAACATGGGCAACCGTAACCGTTGCCCATATTTTCTTAAAATTTTTTCCACAACTGTATAAACGCTCCCGAAGTGGCAAAAATAGTGATACAGACCTCAAATGAAAAGGAGCAAAAATCATGTGGGAAAAATTTAAAAACAGTAAATTCGCGACTAAAATGAGAAACGCCAAATCCTCTCGTGCCGTCTATATCACCGTTGTCACGCTATTGCTCGCTCTTGCCGTACTCATCACGGCAACCGCCATTGCCAACCGCGTCAAGAAAAACGGTGCAACTACGAACGAAAACCCGCCCGACAACGTACAAAACGGCAACGGGTCCGAAGGTAATGGCAACACCGACAATCCCGGAAATACCCCTCCTCCCTCCGGCGACAGCAGCGAACAAACGCCGGGCGATGAGGACAGCAGCGGTGGCGACGCAGGAAACAGTACGCAGACATCCACAGTTCCCGAGCTTTCCCTGCCCGTCAACGGCATCATTTCCAAAGGGCATGACACAACCGTCCAGGTCTTTTCGCCTACTACAGGAGATTACCGCATCCACTTGGGCCTTGATATGGTGACAGGTGAGGATTCGCCCGTGTTGGCAGCAGCCGATGGCGTCGTTTCGCGCATTTGGGATGACGCGCTCATGGGCAAATGCCTGGCCATCTCGCACAGCGGAGATTGCTATACCATCTACAAAAACCTTGATACTGTGCTGCCCGACGATATTGTCGTGGGTGCGAGCGTAACGGTCGGTCAGCAAATCGGCACCGTAGGAGATACCGCCACACTTGAGCTGGCGGAGGAGCCGCATTTGCACATGGAAATGACCGTCAAGGGTTTGGCCGTCGATCCCAGAGAGTATTTCAGCCAGCAAGCTCTTGCGGCACTGGGCAAGGACGAGTCACACGAACAAAATCAAACCGAATAAACCAAAGGGGAGTACTCGCAAGTACTCCCTTTTGATTTATTTTTTAGCTCCGTGGCAGCTATCCTTCATGGCACAGCCACCACAGCCGCAAGAGCAACCGCCCTTGCCTTTTTTCTTGTTGATGATACCGCGTACTACGATGGCGATGAAAATGCCAGCGACGACAGCGGCAACGATGATCGTAGGCCAATCCATATCGGTCACCTCTTATGATTTTCCTTTGACATATTTGTTCTTGCGAACGAGCATATAGACAATAACAGCCAGCGCCAACGCCGCAAATATCGTACCGATGACATTGCCGCCGCCGACAAACCAAGCGCCAATCTGGTAAATAATCAGCGAGATCGCATAGGCGAAGACACACATATAGCCAATGGCAAACGCCGTCCATTTTCCGCTGTTCATCTCGCGCTTGATCGCACCCATTGCCGCAAAACAAGGAGCACACAAAAGATTGAACACCAGGAAGGAAAATCCCGCCAGTGCACTGCTGAAGAACATCTTACCCGCAGTAACCGCAGCTGCCGCATCGCCTGCTTCAACGCTGCCAAGCAAATCCTCCATGTTGGCAAGTGTGCCGAAGACACCAACAACCTCTTCCTTGGCTACAAGACCAAGAATAGTTGCGATCGCGGCCTGCCAAGTACCAAAGCCCAGCGGTTTGAACAACCATGCCACGCCAGATCCCAGCAATTCCAAAATGGATCTGCCGCCGTTGGTCTCGGTGATGTAGTGGAAGCCATCCTCAAAGGACAGGCTGTTGAGCGTCCAAATGATCACACTGGCCGCAAAAATTACCGTTCCTGCACGCTTAATAAAGTCCCAACCGCGCTCCCATGTGGCACGCAAGGTGTTAGATGCCACAGGGGCATGATAAGCAGGAAGCTCCATAACAAAGGGTGCAGGCTCACCGGCAAACGGCTTGGTCTTTTTCAGAATCAGACCAGAAATGACCACCGCGCCGACGCCGATAAAGTAGGTTGCTGTTGCGATCAAGGGACTATTGCCAAAGAGGGCCGCCGCGATAAATCCAACGATGGGCATTTTCGCACCGCAGGGAATAAAGCCAGTCGTCATAACCGTCATGCGGCGATCGCGCTCCTGCTCGATGGTGCGTGAGGCCATAATACCGGGAACGCCGCAGCCCGTGGCAACAAGCATGGGAATAAACGATTTACCCGAAAGACCGAACTTGCGGAACAGCTTATCCATAATGAAGGCCACGCGTGCCATATAGCCGCAATCCTCCAGCAAAGACAGCAGAAGGAACAGAATAAGCATTTGAGGAACAAAACCCAACACGGCACCAACACCACCAACAACGCCATCCTGAATGAGCGAGTACAGCCAACCGGCAATCATAGGCTCACCCTCGGTGTTCAGTAGTACCATATCCAGCAGCTCGGGAATACTGTACCAACCGGCCATAAAAGTATCGGGATAGGTCTCAGCAAACGAGCCAAACAGACCGTCATTCATAAACGTGACCGTAAAATCGCCAATGGTTCCAATCGATATGTAATAGACAAGGAACATGACCACCGCAAAAATGGGCAGCGCCAAAATGCGGTTAGTTACGATGCGGTCGATCTTATCCGAAAGCGTCAGTCCGCTCGTATTCTTTTTCTTGTAGCAATCTTTGAGAATGGATGCAATATAATTATAGCGTTCGTTGGTGATGATAGACTCAGCGTCGTCATCCAGCTCCAGCTCGACCTCGACAATGTCCTTTTCCAGATGCGCCCGCTTTTCCTCAGACAAGGAAAGCTCAGACAACACCTTGTCGTCACGCTCAAAAATCTTAACGGCATACCAGCGTTGTTGCTCCTCGGCAAGCTCGTGCACCGTTGCTTCTTCGATATGAGCCAATGCGTGCTCGACTGTACCCGAAAAATTATGACGGGGAACGGGATGACCGCGTTTAGCAGCCTCAATAGCAGCCTCGGCTGCCTCAACAATACCATCACCCTTGAGTGCCGAGATCTCAACGATGTCACAGCGAAGAGCCCGGGATAGCCCATCAATGTCGATCTTATCGCCGTTTTTGCGCACGACGTCCATCATATTGATGGCGATCACCACGGGAATACCCAGCTCCATTAATTGGGTTGTCAAGTACAAATTTCGCTCCAAATTGGTGCCGTCAACGATATTCAGGATCGCATCGGGACGCTCGCCCACCAAATAATTGCGAGCAACGACCTCCTCCAGGGTATAGGGGGACAGCGAATAAATGCCGGGCAAATCGGTGATGATCACACCGTCGTGCTTTTTCATCTTGCCCTCTTTTTTCTCAACCGTAACGCCGGGCCAGTTGCCAACATATTGGTTAGAACCCGTCAATGCATTGAACAGCGTTGTCTTGCCGCAGTTGGGATTTCCGGCAAGCGCAATTCTCAGATCCATGTCAGTATCCTCTCTTTCACGATCAATATGCTTTGCTCATCTATGATGCTCCGCCCTATCTCTCACTCGACCTCAACCATTTCGGCATCGGCCTTGCGAAGCGACAGCTCGTAACCACGAACGAATATTTCCATCGGATCTCCCAACGGTGCCATCTTGCGAACGTAAATCTCGACGCCTCTCGTGATTCCCATATCCATGATGCGGCGTCGAATGGCGCCCTCACCATGCACCTTGACGACCTTGACGGTATGTCCAACCTTGATCTCTTTGAGCGTTTTCATGTCTATATCCCCCATATGGCGATGTGCCTTTTGCGAGTTAGCCTCGGCTAACTGCCCTGCACAACAATGAGTTAGCCTCGGCTAACCACTAAATATTATAATCCATTCGACACCGCTCGTCAATAGTTTTTGGAAAATTTTTTCGATTTTTACAAAAAGCGCAGAGGCCTTACCAAATCAGCCCCTGCGTTTTGTTTATATTGTTCAATTTCCTTCAAATCCCACGACAAAGCCGGTCACGTCGGCCGAGCAAATGTCGCCTCCGATCACGCGATTGCGGTAAACCAGCACGTTTGCATAGACCGTTCCCTCGTAATCGGGATAATTGGTCACGGGGAAGGTATAGCGCGTGATGCTTTTGTTGCGATATTTGGACAGATCTAACCCCTGCCGTTTTTGAAGCTCGTTGTAGCCCACGAACACCTTATCAAATTCGCTCGGCACCGTTACCTGTACTGTCTTTGCCTGCGCCGCATCCACCTCCCAGCCAAACTGGGACAAAAACTTCTGTGCATCCTCCACGCTTTTAACTTTATCATAGGAGATCTCCTTTGACTGCTCCGCTCCCGTTTGTGTGCTGTCGCCGATGTACGTCGGCACAAATGCAATCAGCGTGATCAGTGCCGCAAGAGCGACACAGATGACACCAAAAAACTTAATGGTCGTTGCCCGTATAGAATAGACAAACATAAAAATACGCCTCCCGTTTGTTTCGTTAGAACTTGTTCGTTCTATGCATATGCAAACGGAAAGCGTATTATGACCAAACGCCGCGCGATCGGTTACGATGCGCATTGACGCTATGTACCATACCCATCATGAGATATATTCCCAGAACAGACGAACCGCCGTAGCTGACAAAGGGGAGCGTAATGCCGACAACAGGCAACACAGCAAAGCACATTCCAATGTTGATAATGATCTGAAGAATCAAGCACCCTGCCAGTCCCACGCAAAGGTAAGATCCCACCCCTCGTTCCGACCGCATGGCAATCAGAATGATACGAAGGATCAAAATCAGTAGGGCGACCAGCACAATAAAACCACCGACAAATCCCAGCTTTTCGCAGACAGTAGCATACACAAAGTCGGTATGTGAGGCGGGCAACTCCACAAAAACCCGTCCACCCGTAATTCCCTTGCCGAAAAAGCCGCCCGACATGATCGCATCGCGACTGAGCAACGGCTGATATCCGTAGCCCATAGGGTCCATTTCGGGACGGAAACCAATCAAAATTCGCTGCTTTTGATAGGTTGCCAACTGTGACCAGAGAATGGGCACAGCAATGATGACCAACGCGACACCACCTGCAAAATACCAAAGGCTCATTCCTGCACAAAACAGCATCAACAAAATAAAGCCAGTAAATACCGCTGCCACACCCAAGTCGCCCGTAATTAAAATCAGCCCGACGATCGATCCTGCGTGCACGGCCAGTCCCAGTACAACCAACGGGCGATTGATGTTTTCCTTGACACGCGAAAGATGGTAAGCAAACGTCAACGCCAGTGCCGTTTTGATAAACTCGGTCGGTTGAATACCAAAGGGCAAAAAATCAAAATACAGCCAGCTTTTGTTGGTGCCTGCTCCCGTACCATCGATCAGCAACACGACCAATAGCAGCACCGATACACCGAAAAACACCGGTGATAGCTTTTCTGCCAAAAAGCGATAGTCGAGGTTAGCCAAAACGATCATGGCGATCCAACCAACTGCCGTCGCGGCGAGCTGCATGACTACCACACGCTTGCCGAAGGTCGACGCGCCACCGAGAATGACCATCAAGCTGATGATGGACAGCAACGCCGCACAGGCCGCAAGTATGGGATCAAGAGCCGAACATTTGGCGCGGCAAAAACGCCATACCTTGATCAGTATCTGCACGTTACCGCACCTCCCTTTCTCAAAGCGGGGATGGTCTCCCACCCCCGCGATTATTATCTTGCATCATCCATAGCCGCTTTTTCTTTGGGGCCGAAAGCGCAAAGAAAAAGCTATTAAAAGAAACGCCAAAGAGTTTTTCGCGCTCTGCGGAGCGCGAGGAGGGCTTCGCGCCCTCCACTGCGCCGCCTTTTGAAAAAGGCGGGCGAAAACTTTTTATCATGATTAGTTGTGACACAGCACAACACCTTTATTTTTCCTTTTCGTAAAGTTTTTGAAGATTCTTTCCAAAAAGTTTCTTAAGCGGGTGCAGGGCCACGCCTTGCCCGCCGGAGGCACATACTTCTTAATACTGTCTACCCCAGATGACCATGTGCTTGGCAGGCTTGCCACAGCAAACACAGACATCAGACAGATGATCCTCCACGAAGGGAATGCAGCGCGACTTGACGCCACCCGTCTCGTCCTTGAGCTGATCCTCGCAAGCCGAGTCACCGCACCACATAGCACGGATGAAACCGGGCTTATTCTCGGCGATGGAGAGGAACTCCTCGTGGGTAGTAGCGTCGCTGGTCTTATCGATGCGGTTGGCCGTTGCACGTGCCACCAACTCGTCGTGAACCTGAGCGAGCATTGCCTCGACTTCCTCTTCGAGGTTGTCAAGAGATACAAACTTCTTCTCGCGGGTCACGCGGCTGACCAATACACAGGAGTTGTTTTCCATGTCCTTGGGACCGATCTCAAGACGTACCGGCACGCCCTTCATTTCGTACTGGCTGAACTTCCAGCCGGTAGACTGATCACTGTCATCCAGCTTGACGCGCAGACCCTGCGCCTTCAGTCTGTCGTACAGCTCGTTCGCCTTGTCCAACACACCCTCTTTGTGCTGTGCAATGGGCACGATGACCACTTGAATGGGAGCAACCGCAGGCGGCAAGATCAAGCCGTTGTCGTCGCCGTGTGTCATGATAATCGCACCGATCATACGAGTCGATACGCCCCAAGAGGTCTGATGCGGATAGCGCACCTGATTGTCGCGCCCCGTGAACGTAATATCGAACGCCTTGGCAAAGCCGTCACCAAAGTAGTGCGTCGTACCGCCCTGCAGTGCTACGCCGTTATGCATCATGGGCTCGATGGTATAGGTTGCCTCAGCACCTGCAAACTTTTCCTTTTCCGTCTTCTGACCCGTCACCGCAGGAATTGCCAGTGCCTCCAAATAGAAATCCTCGTAAACCTTGAGCATACGCAGCGTTTCCTCGCGCGCCTCCTCCTCGGTCTCGTGCATGGTGTGACCTTCCTGCCACAAGAACTCAGAGGTGCGCAGGAAGGGGCGGGTGGTCTTTTCCCAACGAACGACCGAGCACCACTGGTTGTACAGTTTGGGCAGGTCGCGGTAGGATTGAATGACATTTTTAAAATGCTCGCAAAACAGCGTCTCGGAGGTAGGGCGAACGCACAGCTTTTCAGTCAGCTTATTCTGACCGCCGATGGTCACCCAAGCACACTCGGGAGCGAATCCCTCAACGTGATCCTTCTCCTTCTGCAGCAACGACTCGGGAATAAACATAGGCATATATACGTTCTCATGTCCAAGTGCCTTGAAACGGGCATCCAGATCCTTCTGAATGTTTTCCCAGATGGCGTAGCCGTAAGGACGGAAGATCATACAGCCTTTAACGCTGGAATAGTCCATCAGCTCTGCCTTTTTTACCACATCGGTATACCACTGAGCAAAATCAACGTCCATGGACGTGATCTGCTCTACCATTTTTTTGTTGTCTTTTGCCATATTGTCACCTTGGCCTTTCTTCATTGTATGCTATCGCGCATAATGCGCCATAATAAACTTATCAACATTATATAACATTCTCTTCGTTTTGTCAAGAACTGTCAACGCACAAAACAAAAAACAGCACAACCAAAAGGAGCTCTATGTTATCTTCTCGCCTACCCACAGTCAGCATTCGTGGACTTCCCTTTCTCGACCTTGACCCCAAGCAGTTAAATGAGGTTCTGCAAGAGCAGCTTCGTCTTTGTAGCCAAACGTTGATCTTTACTCCTAACGCCAAGATCGGTGCAGATGCGCAGGCCGATGCTCGCCTTCATGCCCTACTCTGCCAAGCCGATTTACTTTTACCCGATGGCGCAGGCATCCTGCTCGCGTCCAAGCGCCATTCGGGGCAAGCACTCAAACACCGATTGCCCGGTATTGAAGCGGGAGAGCTTGTACTGCGCATCGCGGCCACACACGGCTATGCCGTCTATTTTCTCGGTGGCAAGCCGGAGATCGCCGCATCCGCCGCGGCCCATTGGCAAGCTCAGCTCCCCACTTTGATCGTTGCAGGTACACATCACGGCTACTTCGCCACAGAGCAAGAGAAAAATCGCGTTGTGCAAGAAATCCGTCAAAGCGGTGCCGAGATCGTGCTCGTTTGCCTTGGGTTTCCGGCACAGGAGGAATGGATCGCACAGCATCGTCTCCTTCTTCCCTCGGTGCGCCTGTTTATGGGGCTTGGCGGCAGCTTTGACGTATGGGCGGGTAAGCTGCGCCGCGCCCCCAGGCTTTTTCGTGCCGCGCATATGGAGTGGCTGTGGAGAATGCTATGCGAGCCTCGTCGTTTTTTACAGCTTCCCGCCATGTTACGTTACGTTTTCGGTGCTAAAACAGGGAAAAATAACTGATTTTCGGTCATTTTGAACCTTGTTTTTTTGTCACGTCGACAAAATTGATAAATTTTCCTCAAAGGTCTTGTATAAAATGGCGATTTGCATTATAATAAATAGGAATGGGAAGGTAAACCTTTCCAAATGTCTTTGTATGGACAAAAATTATCATATAAAATGGAGGATTTTACCATGTCTGTAAAAGTTGCTATCAATGGCTTTGGCCGTATCGGTCGTCTGGCTTTCCGTCAGATGTTCGGCGCTGAGGGTTACGAAATCGTTGCCATCAACGACCTGACCAAGCCCTCCATGCTCGCACACCTGCTCAAGTACGACACCGCTCAGGGTCGCTACGACGGTCACACCGTGACCTCTGACGATGAGGCCGGCACCATCACCGTTGACGGTCAGACCATCAAGATTTCCGCTGAGAAGGACGCTGCTAACTGCCCTTGGGCTGCTAACAACGTTGACGTCGTT
>JAFVZV010000175.1 GCA_017507985.1 Clostridia bacterium | reverse complement strand
GGGCTGGCAGAGGTCACCGATCTGGAAACCGAAAGGCGAATCGACCGTCTCACGAATCAGATCCATCACTTCACGGGCCATCTTGTCATCGTTGTACTTGTACTTCAAGCCCTTATCATAGTAGGTGTAAATCACCTGATCCGACTCCTCGTTGAGGTACTGCATGAGTGCTGATGCGGCGGAATAGGCGTTCGCAGTCTTCAAGATGGCACCGACCTCAACCTGGTCATGAAGGATGGTGCGGTATTCGTCCTGCTCGTTGGCGTTCCACTTGGGAATGGGAACAAGACCCTTGGCATACGAAAAATCACGAAGCTCACGCGACTCCATCTCACCGAGACGGGAGATCGCGAAAAGGAAGTTGCCCTGCAGGAAGCACTCGGTGGAGGACTTGATCTCTTGCTGGAAGTACACACCCTGGCTGTCGGTCAGATTCTTGAACTTATCTGAAACCTTTTGATATTCGGTGATGGAATCCATAACCTTAGGCTTGTAGTTGTCCTCTTTGTCCTGATAATAAACGGTAATACCCGACGCAGCGGAGAACGCCCAGTTGGAGTTGCCCGTATAAGCAAAGCCCACGGTTTGGTCCGTCTTCTCGGTCGTACCGCGCTTGCCCTCCGTGCCCTCAACGAAGACACGGCTCGACATAGTCGCCAAAACGTCCATATCCCAGAAGCCCGCCAAAACGTATTCGTAGAATTCATTTACACTCGTGCACCAAGCGGGCATCTTGCCGAGGTTCTGCGAAAGCAAATCGTTGTTGACGTAGATGACCCATGCCATACGGATCATATCAATGAAATAGTCGCCTGCAAACATGTAGTACTTATCTTGATCAAAGGTACAGCCCTTGATAAATTCGGTGTACCAGCCGTCTGCCTCAAAATCGAAATAGCTCTTGACGCCTTCGCCGGGATTCTTGACGTTCCAAAGAAGGCCGTCGATCATGGAGTACGCCAGCGAGCAGCAGTCGTTGTTATAGATGTCGGGAGAGCCCTTGGATGCCGTCTGTACGATGGTACGAACGTCCTCGATAACATCCTCGTAATACAGCTCCCTGACAGAATACTCAACATTGATATTCAAGGCTGTCTCCGCCGCCGTATTGCGGGCAAGAACCTCCTTTAAGACCTCGTTCGAGCCTGCGGTATCGGGACCCTTGGTGTAGATATCTGCCGCAGGGAAATTACACTCGGGCGTTTGATGCGCCGAAACACAAAGTCTTACCGTCTGACCGCCGAAGTCGACGTTATCCCAGCTACCGTCTACACGGTCGCCGCCGCCCTCATCACCTCTGCCCGCATTCCCCCCGATAAGGCAGGAGGAAAGCGCACCGAGGCACATCACAAGCACAAGGAGAAAACTGATCATTCTCATTTTTTTCATGGCTGGACTCCTTTTGTTATTGTAGTACACTTTATTATACACCCTTCCCGCTTTTTTGTCAAGTTTTTCAACTGTTTTCTTAAAAAAGCAAGAAATTTTCTTAAAAAACAAAACATAGCCCGTAGAAATGGGCTATGTTTTGCAAAATGCGTGATTGGATCAGTTCAGCGTCTTGAACTTTTCGATCATCTTGTTCATGCAATCAAAGTATGCATCCTTCTCCGATGCATAAGTAGAACCGATGGTCGTGTTGGCACTGACATCCAGTCCCTTGAGGGTACCCGTACCCGTGTACAGCTGCTGGCACAGAGAGCCGATCTGGAAGCCGAAGGGCGAGTCGGTGGTATCACGAACGATATCCATCATGATTCTCGCGTTCTTATCGCTGTTGTACTTGTACTTAAGACCCTTCTCATAATAAGCATAAACTGCCTTTTCGGACTCCTCGTTCAAATACTGAAGAAGAGCCGATGCGGCGGAATATGCCTTGGCGGTGTTAAGAATGCATCCCAGCTCTGCCTGGTCATGCACGACGGTATGATAGTCGTCCTGCTCGTTCTGATTCCACTTCGGCACGGGAACAAGGCCCTTTGCCATACTGAAATCACGCAAGCCCTGCGACTCCATCTCACCAAGGCGCGAGAAGGCGAAGAGGAAGTTGCCGTTTAAGAAGCGTTCGGTTGAGGTCACAACGAGTTCATCGTAATATACGCCCAGCTTATCCGCCATCTCAACGTATTTGTTGGACATCCGCTGGAAGGTATCGATGGAATCCATGACCATCGGCTTATAGCCGTTGTCCTTATCCTGATAATAGAGAGTAACCTGGCTGGACGCACTGATGACCCAGTCCACGACAGGGTTGATCGCACAGCCGACGATGGTGTCCTCAGGCTCGGTCTCACCGCGAAGTCCCGCACCGCCATCAACGAAGACACGGCCGGAGATATCGGCGAGCTCATCTACATCCCAAAAGCCCTCCGCAACATACTCATAGAAGGCAGACACGCCTTCGTCGCACCATGAGGGCATCTTCTTTGCGTTGTTATTGAACAGGTCGTTGTTAACGTATACGACCCAAGCCATGCGGATCATGTCAATGAAGTAATCACCCGCCAGAGTATACACCTTCTCCTGATCAAAGGTACAGCCCTTCATAAATTCGGTGTACCAGCCGTCGGCGGTGAAGTCAAAATAGTTCTTGACACCCTCACCGGGATTTTTGACATTCCAAAGAAGACCGTCTACCATCGCACGGGAAAGACCGTACATATCGTTATTGTAAACGTCGGGAGAATTCTTGGACGAGGTCTGCACGATGGTACGCACGTCTTCAAGGATCTCATTATACTTCAGATCCTTTTCGGTGTAATCGATCGTGATGTTCAGCGTCTCTGCGGCAGACATGTTACGTGCCAGAACCTCCTTGGCAACCTCGTTCGAGCCTGCCGTATCGGGGCCGCGCGTATAAATATCCGCTGCCGGGAAGGTGCACTCGTCATACTTATTGACGGAAATGCAAAAACCGATCTTCTGTCCCTTGAAATCCACATCCTTCCAGCTACCGTCCGTACGGTCACCGCCGTCCGTAACAACGTTTCCGCCGGGAATAAGATTACAAGCGGCAAACATCGCAAGACAAGCCGAAGCAAGGATCAATGCCAGAAGAAGGCTGATGATTCTTTTTGCTTTCATTGGTTCTCTCCTTATGGTTTTAGTGTGCTATTCCTTATTTTAGCGTAAAACCGAAATGCTGTCAAGTCTTTTTTCCTTATTTTTGTTCCTTTTTCCCAAAATCGACACATTTTTCACAGCTTTGCCTTGAAAAGCAAAAATCCCCCCG
>JAFVZV010000174.1 GCA_017507985.1 Clostridia bacterium | reverse complement strand
GGTCGGTATTCAGTGCCTCGAGCAGCGTCTTGCCGGGAAGAATCTCAGCTGCCATAGCGGCGGAGTGAGTCATACCCGAGCAACCGATGGTCTCAACGAGAGCCTCTTCGATGATACCGTCCTTGACGTTCAAGGACAGCTTGCAGGCACCCTGCTGGGGAGCGCACCAACCCACACCGTGGGTGTACGCGGAGATATCGGTGATCTCCTTAGCCTGGATCCATTTACCCTCTTCGGGAATGGGGGCGGGGCCGTGCTTGGGGCCCTTAGCCACGGTACACATGTTCTGCACTTCGGCAGAATAAATGATGTGATCGTTCATTTGTTTTATCTCCTTTTATTTTTTGATATCGGGGGGATTGATTGGGCAAAAGCCCGGATTACTGGTCGGCGAGAAGGGGCTCAATCGCATTCAGTACGTGCTGTGCGATGAAACCTGCGCCGCCGGCGTTGGGATGTACACCGTCACCCGAAAACTCGGTGTAGGGTGTATGGATGGTTTCAGATGCAAAGATCGCTTGCATCGGCAGATACGCATCGGCAAATTCCTGTGCCAACGCACGCTCGATGCGGATCTTTTCATCCAGTTCCTCGAGCATATTCACCTTGTCAGAGCCGTAGAGCAAGAAGGGCTCGATCATGAGCAGCTTTGCTCCCATCGTCTCTTTGATGGTAGTCAGAATCTTGCGCAGATTGCTCTCGAAATATTCGGGCGTCGTTTCGATGTTATGGCTGAAGTGATGCCAAACGTCATTCACGCCGATCAGCAGAATAACAACATCGGGCGCGATGTCCACGAAATCAGACTGCAGTCGGGCGACCAGATTTTCGGTGCGATGTCCGCTGATGCCGAGGTTGATGAATTCAAATTCGATCTCGGGATACGCATCAGCGATCATAGCAGAAGCATATTTCGGATAGCCGGAGCCCATGTCGTGGGGATCGTTGCGATCTCGTCCCGCATCGGTTACGCTATCTCCCTGAAACAAAATTTTCATGTGATCCACCTTTATGTAAGATTATTTTACGATCTCGCCATAGACCGTGCCCGAAGCGGCAGCAGCATTGGACTCATCGGTGTCAATGTGCATAGCCAAAGCAAACTTGGGAGAAACGCGGACAACAACGTCGCCAAAAATATCGGGGCGGATGGTGTCGACCTTAACGGAAACGATCTCCTTATCACATACGCCCAGTGCTTGCGCATCCTCGGGGGTCATGTGAATGTGACGCTTTGCGATCATAACGCCTTCGCTGATTTCAACCTTTCCGCAGGGACCTTCCAGAGTGCAACCGGGCGTGCCTGCTACGTCGCCGCTTTCGCGAATAGGAGCAACCAAACCACCCGTACGTGCGTCGGTGAAGGAAAGCTCAACCTGGTTTGCGGGGCGGGTGTGACCCAGAACGCTTGCCTTGATCGCACCCTTGGGGCCGATCACGGTGACCTTTTCCTCGCAGGCAAACTGTCCGGGCTGAGAAAGATCCTTTTTGTTGGTCAGGGTGTGTCCGGCGCCAAACAGAATTTCCACAGCCTCAGCGGTCAGATGAACGTGACGAGCGGAGGTTTCTACGAGAATTTTGTTTTCCATAGTATATTTCCTTTCTTGGAGATGAATAATAGGGTAACGTGTGATAGACAAAAATTTCACACACCGATATATTATAACATAAAAAAAGAGAAATGTAAAGAATAAAAGCAACATTTTTCAGCATTTATTTATGTAAATATCGATTTTTTCGGGGGTAAAATGGAAAATAGCAAAAATGAAGACAACTCGCTCTCCGTTGCACAAAAATGTGAAGTAGTCGTCTCGTCGGATGGACACATTCACGCGCTTTGTGTGATCGGACAGATCGAGGGGCATTTCGTACTGTCAGACAACCAAAAGGCAACCAAATATGAGCATGTGATTCCGTTGCTCGTTTCGCTGGAGGAAAGCGACGAGGTGGAGGGGGTGCTGATCATTCTGCATACCATGGGCGGTGATGTGGAGGCGGGGCTTGCCATGGCGGAAATGATTGCTTCCATGTCCAAGCCGACAGTGTCATTGGTGCTGGGTGGAGGACATTCGATTGGCGTACCGCTGGCGGTGGCGGCCAAGCGATCGTTTATCGTTCCAAGCGCAACTATGACTATTCATCCCGTTCGCATTTCGGGTACGGTACTGGGGGCGCCCCAGACCTTTCGTTATTTCACGGATATGCAACAACGCATTGTGCGTTTCATCGTGGATCATTCTCGCATTGACGAGGCAAAGCTGACCGAATTGCTGCTTCGTCCCGATGAACTGGCGACCGACGTGGGGAGCATCGTCGAGGGAAGTGAAGCGGTGAACATTGGACTGATCGACGAGGTTGGAGGGCTGGACGCTGCACTGAAGGCGTTGCGTGATATGATTCGGACGAAAAAACAGTAAAAAGGGCGGAATCTCCGCCCTTTGGCTATATTCGCTTGCTTGATCCCAATCCGGTTTTCAATATCCACTTGCGGAGACAGGGAACATACATAAATGGCCGCTTGAAGCATTTGAGGCGTATCTTATGGCACAGCCGGGATGATTTTTTGCGGTAAATGCGGAGAATGTCCGAGTCGTCTTTTACACTGTTGAAAGCAGCAGCCAATGCTTCACTGCTTGCCAGCGCATAGCTGATGCCTTCAAACGAGCTTGGGCTAATGAATCCTGCTGCTTCTCCAATGAGATATGCACTCCGGTCACCATGGTATATTCCGTTATGCAAGTGAGGCCGACTGACGCGGCAGGCCTCGGTTTTAAGCGGATGATCAAAAATGTGGGCAGGCACAATGCCTTGCTCAATCAGCTTGCGTTTTTGCGCTTCAAACGCCACACGACAGCCTTTAGGAGAAAATGCACCGCCGAATACCAGTTGTCCTTGTTTGAAAAAGATCCAGGAGCAGCTCTCGGAGGTGGCACGATCAAAGATGCATGAATAGTATGGGTCGATCGCCTCGGCCGCAAACCATTGCTGGATAGCAACGTATTTTTGTATATTTTGAGAAGCAAAGAGTGTTGAACGGACAAGAGAAGATGCGCCGTCCGCACCGACGATATGATGTGTATCTATTTGAATTTGCTTGTCGCTGGCGTGATGTACGTGCAATCGATAGCCGTTGTGTATTCGCTCAATGCGATGGCATCGTGCCTGCATAACATCGACGGAGGGGGGGACCAGTCCTCGCAAATACGAGTCAAAGGCCGTTCGGTCAACGTTAAGATAGGATCGGCGATAATGACGCACGCAAGGCTCAGCGAGGTCGATGACGCGTACCGAGCAGAGTTGAGGATCGACAAAAATATCTTGTGGCAGAACAATACCGTAGCGGTCAAACAGTCTTTGCGCGTCAGGTGAGAGTAGTCCTGCGCATACCTTGACACGCATAGTGGAGGCGTCGAGCAGGAGTACACGGTAGCGTACCGAATCAATCAAGCGGGCCAGATTGCTTCCTGCAGGGCCTGCGCCAATGATGACAATATCGTACTGTGGCTGATTGTGCATGACGATCACTCCTTTGCAAAGATTGGTTTTATTATAGCATGGGGCAAGTAGCTTGTCAATTGTGTCTTGGCAAGGAGATTTTTACACATGAAAAAAAGTTTGGATTTTTTGCGGAAATCTATTGCAATTTTGAAAAGTGTGTGCTATAATATACAGGTGTATGATGTAAAATTCCGTGCAGAGCCCGTTTTGAGGTGGCACGTGAGACGAAAACAAGGTAGGGGAGGTTGAATCATCATGGGAACCCTTGAAATCACGTTCGGTATTTTGGTTATCGTTATGGCACTGTTCCTCATCATTGCAGTTCTGCTGCAGTCGGGTAAGGATACGCACATGTCCGGCGCGATCACCGGTAGTGCCGATACTTTCTTCGGTCAGTCCAAGGCAAACACATGGGATCGTATGCTGTCCAAGCTGACGGTCGGCGTGTCCGTTGTCTTCGCCATCGTTGTCATTTTGATGTACGCTTTGGTATAAGCCGAGTATGAAAAAAACGGGAAGCCTGAAAACGGCTCCCGTTTTTTTATTTGTCAAACTTCTGCGATCAGCTTTAGATCCTTCATACAAAGCCGTATCCGCTCACGTACCTCGTCACAGGGCGAAACTAAGGGCAGTCGGAATTCCTCACGGCATAGCCCCATCATGGCAAGTGCAGCTTTGACGGGAACGGGGTTGGTGTCGGCAAACAAGGCGCGCGACAGGCAATGATATTTGGCGCTGCGTGCGGCGGCAAGCCGTGGCTTACCGTCAAACCACAGCCGACAGATGTCTGCAACCGCCGCAGGAACGATATTAGAGATGACTGAAATGATGCCCATACCGCCCAGTGAACAAATGGGAACAGTCAGATCATCGTTTCCTGCGTATACATCCAAACGGTTGCCGCAACTGTCGATCAGCGCACTGATCGCGCCCATGTCGGTGCTCGCTTCCTTGACGGCGATGATGTTGGGATGATCGGACAGCGCTATGTAGGTGTCTGTGCTGACTGTCACTCCTGTTCGCCCGGGGACGCTGTAAATAACAATCGGTTTGTCGGAGTTGTCAGCGATGGTTTCGTAATGTGCGCGAAGGCCTGCTTGTGAGGGGCGGTTATAGTAGGGTGTGACAATGAGCAATGCGTCTGCACCCGCAGCACAGGCCGAGCGAGACAGCGCAACGGTGTGCGCCGTATCGGCACATCCAACGCCTGCAATTAAGGGAACACGCCCTTGAATGCGCTCTGCGGCAAAAGCGAACAGGGCGATTTTTTCTGCATCTGTCAGCGTGGCACTCTCGCCTGTCGTTCCGGCAATGACCAACGCCTTGATGCCTGCGGCGATCTGACGCTCGATGAGCTTGCCCATGGCATCGAAATCAATGCGTCCCGAGGAAAAGGGAGTGATAAGCGCGGTGGCTGCGCCGCGGAATAACGTCTTTTTTTGTTTGCTCATAACGTTCCTGCCTTTCGTTTTAGTTTGAATGGACGGTTCGCGGCGAAAAACAGATAAAACTCTTGCAAAGTCGGTATGGGTGTGGTATAATCTTTTTGGTCGTGTCCCCGCGCCCGTTATGACCAGTATATGCACGGTGAGCTTGATTTTTGCGACTGCACGTACTGCGCGATTTACATTTTTACGGAAAGGCTCCGCACAGTCGGAGAACGGAAATATATCTTTCATGTCTGCTATTATCAACGATCGCCCCGAGACAGCGCTGTCTACCTCGGATTTTTACTACGATCTGCCCGAGGAGCGTATTGCCCAGCATCCCGTCGAGCCGCGTGATCACAGCCGTCTGATGGTCCTGCATCGTGGCACGCATTCGCTGGAGCATAAGCATTTTTATGATATTATCGATTATCTTCGTGAGGGGGACACGCTGGTCGTCAACGATTCCAAGGTTATCCCTGCCCGCTTATACGGTCATGCTGAGGGCAGAGAAGATGCCAAAATTGAGCTTTTGTTGCTCCGTTCGCACGAGCTGGATACATGGGAATCGCTTGTCAAACCGGGCAAGCGTGCCCGCATGGGTATGCGTATGGTGTTCGGCGGCGGTATCCTTGTCGGTGAAGTTGTCGGCATGGTCGAGGAGGGCAATCGCCTGATCCGCTTTGAATATGACCACGACAAATATCAAAACATCTATGAGATTTTGCATATTGTAGGGCTGATGCCCCTGCCGCCCTACATCACGGCGCAGCTGGAGGACAATGACCGCTACCAGACGGTCTACGCTCGCGAGGAGGGAAGTGCGGCCGCCCCTACGGCAGGCTTGCATTTCACCCCTGAGCTGATGGAACGCATCAAAGCCAAGGGCGTGGCCATCGTGCCCGTCATGCTGCACGTCGGTCTTGGCACCTTCCGCCCCGTCAAGGTGGATAAGCTGCAGGAGCATACCATGCATACCGAGTTTATCACTGTCACCAAGGAGGCGGCAGATATCATCAACGCTCGTCGTGCTGCCGGCGGTCGCGTTATATCGGTAGGCACGACCTCCTGCCGAACACTGGAGAGCGCTGCTGACGAAAACGGTATCATTCATCCCATCAGCGGCGACACGGGCATTTTTATCTACCCCGGCTATCGCTTCAAGGCGATCGACGCCCTCATCACCAATTTCCACCTGCCTGAATCCACGCTGCTCATGCTCGTGTCTGCACTGTACGACAGAGAGCATATGCTAAAGGCGTATCACGTCGCAGTGGAAGAAAAATATAGATTTTTCTCGTTTGGCGACGCGATGCTTATTGAGTAATGAAAAAGATTTGTCTTTACTTGTGCATCGTTTTTTTCACCCTTTTGCTACTTGGCTGTCGCTCGGCGCAGCCGCATAGACAAAACGATACACGTATCGACGCTACCGAACACGGTTTGTCCACTGAAAATGATGGCGAAAGCAATAGCAAAGCCCTGCAGGCCCTGATCGATCACGTATCGGTGAAGGGCGGAACCGTTTACATACCGGCGGGCGAATATCAGTTCGCCGAGAACGGCAGACAAACAATCGGTTCGCATTGTATCAAAATGCGATCGGGCGTGAGTATCGTCGGTGACGGAGAGAAAACGGTGCTCCTGCCCGTCGGTCACTCACAGTTTGGCCTGGATATGTTTTATTTTAATGAGTATCTGGATACGGGAAACCCTACCTATCTTGAAAACTGCCGCTTTGAGAACTTTGTCATAGATGCGGCGGGTACCTCTTGCGAGGTCTATACCTCGGCGGGCAAGGGCTTTATGTTCAACCTTTTCAAGAACTGCCATTGGAAAGGCGTCACCGTTAAAAGCACGGACGCTACCGGCTTTGGCGTGGATTGCCCCATTGACAGTACGATCACAGACTGTCGGGCGATCGCCTGCGGCAAAGCGGCTACGGAGGACAGTAGTGGTGCATCCGGCTTTGGGATCGGCTATGGCTATTGCGTGGGCGAAAGTATTAGTATATCAAATTGCACGGCCATCGGCAATAGAAAATTTGGCTTTTTCTTTGAACATCAGGGGCGCTTTGACGGTGATATGTACGGTGCCTTATCGGAAAACGATTTCACAGTGACGGATTGTACCGCCCGCGAGAACACCTATGGCTTTGGGGGAATTTGGGCTTGCGGTATGGTTTACGAACGATGCACCTCGGAGTATTCTGCTCGCTACGGCTTTTATTTTGAAGATTCAAGTAACGCGCAGGTGATACGATGCCACAGCGCGCACGAGGGAAATGCTTGCTTTGCCGCAAGACAGACCCCAAGAGCGATGTATACGTCCGATATGATCTGCATTTTGCAGAGTACGGGCGAAAAATCCCCCATCGCGCTTTACGTTGAGGGGACGGAGCAGGATAAACCGATGCGAGATATCCGCATGCAGCAGTGCGAATTATCATACGTCGAACGTGCGGTGCAGACAGAAGGCTGCATCGCCTCGCTGACGCTGACGGATAACGATGCGAGCGTGTCCTGCGGCAACGTGTTTGCTGATGCAGATGCATTGATCGATGAGGACAACAGCTGGAATTGATCGAAAAACGGGAGAACCCCTCGTGGGTTCTCCCGTTTTTTGCAGTTCCCCTTGACAAATCCTCCCACCCATGCTACAATTAAAATGTGGATCGGGGACGGCACCCATAACAAAAAACGGAATTCACAAATCGAATATTGCAATATCTATGAAAGAGGGGAAGACACCCATGGAAAAAAACGTAACTGTCGTAGACGAGCAAGGTCATGTATATGGAGCGACCTACCCAAAAAGGGCAAAAGGTCTTATAAAAAACGGCAGGGCACGCTTC
>JAFVZV010000173.1 GCA_017507985.1 Clostridia bacterium | reverse complement strand
GCTTACGCTGTACTGCGGCGTGATAGTAGTGCCAATACCAGTTGGTATAGACGCGGGCGATCAGATAGAAAACGGCGAGCGTCAGTATGATGGTGGCAACGAGCTCAAAGGAAGGATTTTCGTCCAGCGCATTGAATAGGCGAAACATAAATACCGTTTCGCAGGCGTTGAGTGCACCGTACACCACGCCCACCAATGCCATGGCAATGATATAACCGGGCGTCAGGCGGGCGACCTTGGCGATCACGGCCAGATTGTTGCGGATGATGCGCGCGGGCTTTTGCTTGATCTTTGGCCTTTTTTCGGTCGTGCTCATACGGTCACCTCCTTTTGCTCGGTGGTGTCCACGTAGTTTTCCGCCTGCTTGCGGAACATCTCGGCGTAAGGACCGTTTGCCTTCATCAGCTCCTCGTGCGAGCCCATCTCGCAGATGCGGCCGCTGTCCAGAAGAATGACGCGGTCGGCAAGAACGGCCGAGGACAGACGGTGAGAGATGAAAACGAGCGTGCGGCCCTCGCAGGCGCGCAGCATATTGTTGAACATGGTGTACTCGGCGATGGGGTCAAGGGCACTGGAGGGCTCGTCTAAAATGACGATGGGGCTGAGATCGGCAAAAATACGGGCCAGTGCGATCTTTTGGGACTCGCCGCCCGAGAGCACGACGCCCTTGTCGTCAAACTCGCGGGTGAGGGTGGTATGTATGCCGTTTGGCAAGGACTGTACCTTGTCATAGCCGCCGCTTTGCTTGAGTGCTTCGATGACACGCTCCTCGTCGCCCTCGCGCAAAGGGCGCATGAGCACGTTCTCGGCCACCGACATGGAAAAGGTTTTAAGGTCTTGGAACACAACGCCAAACTGGGCGCGCCAGGACTCTAGCGAATACTCGCTCGCGTCGATGCCATTGAGCAGAATCTGTCCCTCCGTCGGCTCGTACAAATGGAGCAGCAGCTTAACCAGCGTAGTCTTGCCCGAGCCGTTGCAGCCGACCAGCGCGATCTTCTCGCCCGGATGAATGGTAAAGCTGACGTCGCTCAGCGCTTGCTCGGGCGCGTCCTTGTAGCCAAAGGAGACGTTCCGACATTCCAGCGTGCCGCCTGCGGCCGTGCGCCCGTCTTCGTTTTGCGCAATTTTGGGCTCGTAGTCGAGAAAATAACGGAAATCTTCAATGTAGAGCGCGTTGGCGTGAAATTCGGCAAGATTGGCAATCAGATCGTTGAGCGTCCAGGCGATCATGGAAACCGAGTTGAACACGACGATGCAGTCGCCGATGAGCATGGGAGCCGTGGTATCGACCAGCGTTCGCCAGGCGGCGTACAGCATCGAGCCCAGGATCGTGACTACCTCAAGACCGATCTCCAGCGCGTAACGGATGGGGACTTGCTTCCAGCGATAGGCGCGCAGAAGAGCGATATGATCCTCCATCGCCTTTTTTTGCAGACCGAATATCGGTCGGCTGATGTTGGACAAGCGAATTTCCTTGGCGTAATCGGCCATGTAAAAGGCGCGGCGGACGTAAGCCTCCTTGCGGTCGCAGGGTGTCGCGTCCGTTCTGAGCTTGTGTCCCAACTTGTTGGAGGTTTTGTTGAGCAGACCCAGAAGAAGCGGAAACAGTCCGAAGACGATAAACCAAGGATCGATGATATACAACAGCGCGGCGTTGGCAAAGAAGGAAACACCGTTCCAGATCAGGCGGTCCAGCGCGTAGATGACGTTCATCGAGCGGTTGTAGGCTGTGTCCATGACCTTGACGTACTTGTCGTAAAAGGCGGGATCCTCGTAGCAGGCGAGCTCGACGCGGCGGGCCTTGTCAAACAGCATCTGCTGAAATTCGCCTACGATCTTGATGTTATAGCGAGGATACAGCTTGTTGTTGATCCAACCGATGACGAGGCGATACAGAACGTTCAGGGCAAAAATAATGCCGATATAGAGCAGAACCGACGTCAGCGCGTCGGGATCTTGCATTTTGTTGATGACCAGACGGAGCAGGTAGGACCCCGAGAGGAAATTGATGATGGAGCCAAAGACGGACCAGCCGAAATAGGTCGGCATATACCAGGGTGCGGCACGGTGGACGATTTTCAAGACGAAGATATTGTCCGAGAGAACCTTGCCAAGGGGAAGCTTTGGCTTTTTTTCTTTTTTGTTTTCTTTTTCTTCGGTTTTCTTCTTTTTCATGAGGTCCTCCTTTCGGGGAAGGGATGGGGGAGTTTGGCTGAGTTTTTTACAACTTCTTCTACGGAGGGCGCGCCACAACGCGGCGCGCTGTGCGGCATTGATGCCATTTCTTTGTCACTGAACAAAGAAATGGCGAAAGAAAGTCAGCTTAAGGGCCTAATGCCCTTGAGAAACCCGCAACGCGAAAAGGTCGCGGCGCTCTCGCTCTGCTCATCTTTTCGCAGAAATAGGCATTTTCAGCTTTTGCGAGTGCGACTTAAAGAAAGTCGCACTCACGAAAGTCGCACGCAAGCGAAACAGTAAAAGTTTTCGCTATCTGCGACGCGCCGCAGTTGAACTAAATTTCAAACAAAAACGATTTTGCTTCCCTTGCCTGCCGCGCGTGGTGGCTATATGGCGAGAGATTCTTTCCGTAGGGCGGGAGCCTTGCGGTCGCGCTTCTGCGCGATGCTCGCGTTCAGCGAGCAAGCAATGCTCGTGTGTCTCGGCG
>JAFVZV010000172.1 GCA_017507985.1 Clostridia bacterium | reverse complement strand
GAAGCAGTCGGTGATCAGGTTAATCCAAAGCAGCTGAACGGGCTGGAAGATGGTAAATCCAAGCAACGTTGCAAAGAAGATGGCCAAAACCTCGGAGAGGTTAGAGGCCAGCAGGAACTGGATGGCCTTGCGGATGTTGTCGTAAATGCGGCGGCCCTCGGCGGCGGCAGATACGATGGTAGCGAAGTTGTCGTCGGCCAGGATCATGTCAGCGACGTTTTTGGTAACGTCAGTACCCGTGATACCCATGCCGATACCGATATCGGCGTTTTTGATGGAGGGCGCGTCGTTGACGCCGTCACCAGTCATAGCGGTGACCTTGCCCTTTTTGCGCCAAGCGTTGACAATACGAGTTTTATGCTCGGGCTGAACGCGGGCGTAAACGGAATACTGCTCAACGGCACTCTCAAACTCCTCGTCGGAAATCTTGTCAAGCTCTGAGCCCGTGATGGCCTGCGAAGCATTTGTGATAATACCCAACTGCATTGCAATGGCAACGGCGGTGTCCTTGTGGTCGCCCGTGATCATGATGGGACGGATACCTGCGCTGCGGCACTCGTCGATGGCAGGCTTGACCTCGGGACGAACGGGGTCGATCATGCCGACCAGACCCACGAAGCACAGATCGTTTTCAACCGCGTTGGATTCGTAAACCTCGGGCTCGGCGGACAGGGGCTTGTAGGAGGCGGCCAGCACGCGCAGCGCACGGTCAGCCATGCCCTTGTTCGCAGCGAGGATCATCGCACGGGTAGCGTCATTCAGGGTGATCGTCTTGCCGTCCTTGACCAGCGCCGTGGTGCAACGCTTTAAGATTTCATCGGGCGCACCCTTGGTGAACTGAACGAGCGAGCCGTCAGCCGTCTTGTGGACGGTGGTCATCATCTTGCGCATGGAATCGAAGGGAACCTCGCCCACGCGGACGTAGTCGTTCTTCTGGTCGTTTTTATCATAACCAAGCGTCTTGGCATAGTTGACAAGAGCGCACTCTGTGGGTTCACCCACAGCCGTGCCTGCCTCGCGGTCAAACTCAGCATCCGAGCACATGGACATGGCGGTAGCGAGCAGCACCTCGTCCTCACCGTAGTGCTCAACGACGGTCATCTTGTTCTGGGTCAGCGTACCTGTCTTATCCGAGCAGATGATCTGGGTACAGCCCAGCGTCTCAACGGCAGTCAACTTACGGATGATGGCGTTCTGCTTGGACATATTGGTGACACCGATCGAAAGCACGATGGTGACAACGGTAGCAAGTCCCTCGGGAATGGCGGCAACGGCCAGTGAGATGGCCAGCATAAAGGACGAAATGATCGGTTCGAAAGCAAATGAACCGTGGCGCAAAAGCTGAACGGCGAAAATGACAACGCAGATGCCGATGACAAGGTAGGTCAAAATCTTGGAAAGACCTGCAAGCTTGATCTGAAGCGGCGTCTTGCCTTCTTCAGCATTGGCAAGGGCGTCAGCGATCTTACCCATCTCCGTGTCCATACCTGTGGCAGTTACCACAGCCTTGCCGCGACCGTAAACGACGGTCGAGCCCATGAATACCATATTCTTGCGGTCGCCCAGCGGTACGTCACCGTCGGCGTTTGCGGTCAGCGTGTCTACCTTTTTATCTACAGGAACAGACTCACCCGTCAGCGCAGCCTCCTCGATCTTCATCGAGGCACATTCGATGATGCGGGCGTCAGCGGGAACCGAGTCGCCGGCTTCCAGCACGATGATATCACCGACGACGAGCTCCTCGCTCTTGACGGTGATCTGCTTGCCGTCACGAATGACCTTGCTTGTCGCCGCGGCGATTTGTTGGAGTGCTTCGATGGCCTGCTCAGCTTTACTTTCCTGGAACACGCCGAGAATAGCGTTGATGAGAACGACAGCGAGAATGATGACAACGTCAGCAGGGAATTCCCAGTGATTCTGCGCAAGTCCGTTGTAAATCTCAAGACCTGCGGAAATGGCAGCTGCGACGATCAGAATGATGGTCATGGGCTCTGCGAGCTGCTTGAGAAAACGGTGAAGAAGGGACTCCTTTTTGCCTTCGGCCAGCTTGTTCTTGCCGTTTCGTTCCAGACGCGCTTGTGCTTCAGACGAGGAAAGACCCTGCTCGGAGCTCTCTACCTGTTGCATGACGTCCTGAGTCGAGGAACAATAAAATTTCATTGTGTTGCGATCCTTTCTTGTTTTATGTTTATTTTATTATTGTAACCTGATTAAAAAGACCTATGTACAGCGATTGACTGTACATAGGTCTGGTCATTTCATTTAAGCCAAGCCGAAAAGGCCAGGATGTTGACTTAAACCGCACGAGTGTGCGCTGACTACTCCCCTATGGTGAGTATGTGTTCAACGGATGGCATTATACCATATTATGCCGCTCTTGTCAAGAGATTTAGGAAAAATTTACATTTCAAGAGCTGCTTTGGTGGTCAGATAGACGAGATCGATATGGCTGTCGTAGGTAGCGTCGCCGTTTGCAGTAAGCACGTAGCGGAAATTTCGCAACGTGATGGTCTCACCGTCGCCAAATTGCGCGGGGCGCAAATTACGACGCATATCGGACAGTGGGATGACCAGCTTACTCCAGGTGTCGCTCTGGGCAAGACCGTAATCAGCGAATTTTGCACGGGGGATGCTGATCTCGTATTCGTGCACATCCTGCACCTCGTTGAGCTCGATGAAAATGCTGTTGACGGTATTCAGATCCTTGATCTTGGCCCAAACGACCAGTACGTCCTCTGTGTAGGTAATGGGGATGTTCAGATTAGTCACGTTGGTGCGGAAGTCGCAGACTGTTGCGTCGCCGATGCAGCGCAGAGAGGACTTGCCGTTCATTTTGTCGGTCGTATCGTAGGATGCGCCGTACCATTCCTGTACGATGGCACCGTCCAGCGCGTCGTACTCGCTCTCGGTAATCAGTCGGCCGTCATCGGGAGCGGGAGTAGGGATATAATCGGTCTGATATTCCACCACACGAAGGTCGTCCAGTTCAATCGTTGTGCCTGCATGGCCGTTGAACATCATGTAAAAGCCCGTGATATGATGCATATCAAAGTCGGGGGAATAGCCATTATGAATATTGAAGGACAGTTCAATCTCGTGCCAACCGTCGCCTGTCAGCGTGTGGTTCCAACAGTACTGGCCGCCGTTTTTGTCCAACACACGGAAGAAGAAGGTCGCCTGACCACCTTGCGCGCCGTAGATGGCGTCGTGGTCGCAGACAATGCCGTCAGTGCTGTCGAGAAACAGCCACAGCTTGAGCGTCGTTTTTTTGCGGTCGGTGACGCAAAGATCAAATTGCTGTCCGTCCGCCCAGCACATTTGCTTAAGCCCATTGGTTTCCTCGGTGAGCGTCCAGCGAAGCGCACCCGTGCCCTCAATCTGAGTTTCGGTATCAATGGTCGCTTCTGGCACGGCGCAAAGGCCGGGAAGCTCCAGAGTATCAAAGCTGATGAGCTGACGCTGCGTATAGTTGGAGACGTAATCGCTGTACATACGCTTAAGCGGCGAGCCAATCGCGCGTGTTTTCAGTAAGGTCTGTACTCTTTCTGATAGTGCCATGAGGTGTCTATCCTTTCTTGTGTTATTTTACGAATCCCATTCCATGAAATTCAGTAGCTTGCCTGTTTGATCGATCGTTTGAACGGCAAAAGGAGCGGCATTTACGGTTGTTGATTTACCGAGAAGCTGAAGCGCAAAGTCTGCGCTCTGACCCTCGGTCTCCAGATAGCGGATGATCGTATCTTCGCTATCCTCGGCCTGCTTGATTGCCGTGATAACAACGTTGTCAACACAGCCACTCAGACCCTCATAACGTTCGGCCAGGGGGCCGTGATGGAAGGTGTCGTTGACGGCACGCAGAGGCGCTTGCAAAATGGCCGCGCGGCGATGTGCGTCTGCGGCTGTCGTATAAGCAAACAGCGTGTAGGAGAAGTACTGAGGTCCTCTGTCCATGAAGTGGCAATGGCTGTCGCGGTAGGGCTGGCCGTAGTGGTCGGCATAGATCGCGCCGCGCTGAACCGTCATGCGAACGGTGTCCGCGGTAGAATCATAGCCGTACTTGTTGGAGTTGGCAACGCAAAGACCGTTCGACGCAAACCATTTGCCAAAGGGCTCCTCGCCCTTGCACAGCTCTCTTGTGACCGTACCGTAGGGAATTTCGCAAGTAATATTGTCTTTGGCAGGGAAGGTGATCTTGAGGGCTTTGTGGCATTCTCTGAAGTTGACCTCGCCGCGCACGTGTACCTCATCGCTGTCTGCTTTGAGTGTGTAATAGCGAGTCAGCGTTGAATCGTTGTAGCTCGTGGTCACGGATAGCGTCGCGCATACTGCGCCTTGCTCAACGACCTTGAATTGCGGATTGCCGAACTGACCGCAGACCTCGCCCAGATCATCGTGGCCATGCGCCCAGGTGTCGCATTCGGTCTCATCTGTGACGATGGTGCTCATGCCGCCTTCGGCAATGATGCGTCCACTCTTTTTATCCGTGATGCGGCAGATCTCACCGCTTTGCGCATCAAATTCAACGCGCAAGGACTCATTTTCAAGGCTGTGCTCAGTAGCAATCAGCTTGGGAAACTCTTTTCCTGCGGGCGTGAGCGGGAAGACGCGGTAAACGCGATAGCCAAACGCAGGGATCTCCACGGGGAAGGTGACCACGTAAATGTCGCCGCCGTTGAGATGCTCACCGCGAACATTCTGGAAGGGAATCTCATTACCCTCGTCGTCGGTCACGCGGCTGGCGCTGACACGCACGGTGACAGTATCCTTGACGGGGAAGGCATGCTGATTGAATACCACGATGGGCATACCCAGCTTTTCGTGCTCCCAAACGAGGAAGTGCTCCATGCCGAGCAGCTTGTAGCCCGTTTCCGAGCCTGCGCCCGTGTCGATTTTGCGGCAGATGGCTTGCAGAGCGCCGTTGATGGCCTGCTCGGTGATGCTCATGGTCTCACCGTACAGATAGGACGCGTCGGTGTAAGCACTTTCGATCGAACAACCAGCAAGAATGTCGTGGAATTGATTGAACAGTACGTTCTTCCATGCTTTGTTCAGCTTCTTTTGAGGATAGGAATATCCAACCAGATGATTGGCGAGCGTACAATAACGCTCGGCGGCCAAAAGGTTCTCTTCGCAGCGACGGTTCATGGTCTTGACAAACGAGGTCGCGCTGTAGCAGCCGCGTGCATGGTGTTGCAGTTCCTCGCTAACGACGGGCAGATCGGCTTTGTCTACGTCGGCAAAATACTCGTCTACCGTAGAGAAAAGATCATCGGGCTCATTCTTTCCCTTGATATAATCAATTGTTCTCGCGGTAGGGCCGCCGCCGTGGTTACCGACACCAAAGAATGCCATGCGGGGCTGACCGTCCTTTTTGATGTCCTCGCGGATCTTGTCCTCCAGGTTGGTCTGATTCTCGTCCAGATTATAGCAATCATGGATACGGAAGGCGGTAACCGCACTGCCGTCGGCGCTCTTCCACTGGAACAGGTCGAAGTCCTGTGCCTTTTCGTGAGGACCCGGACGCATATAAACGTAGTTTTCCATACCGCCCGCGCGTAGAATCATGGGAAGCGATGCATTGTGACCGAACGAGTCTACATTGTAGCCGCTCTTAGCCGTGACGCCGAACTTATCCTTGAAATAACGCTGGGAGAGGAGTGTGTGGCGGGCAAAGCTTTCACCCGCGGGAATGTTGCAGTCAGGCTGCAAGAACCAACCGCCTGTGATATTCCAGCGTCCCTCTTTGACTCGCTGCTTGATCTCCTCAAACATTTCGGGATCGGTCTTTTCGATCCATTGATAATACACCGCGCAAGCGCTGGTGAATTTGAAATCCTCGGTTTCCTTCATGCGATCAAGAGCACTGCGGAAGGTTGCAAGTACTTCAGAGTATCCGTCCTGCCAGCGCCAAAGCCACACAGGGTCCAGATGTGCATTTCCAATCCAATACATTTTTTTCATGAGAACTCCTTTTTGCTCGAATACCGTTTCACGATATCTGTAAGCAGTGGAAAATTTTGTTATTGCTAATTATACCATATCTTGCGGTATTTTTCAATAAAAAGATTGCTTTTTTTTACAAAACACTTGCGTAATTTAAGCTTATATATGCCATGGTCACAAACAGAAAAAGGCACCGGACAGGTGCCTTTTTTCTGTTTGTGATGTTATGAAATCGCATTGGCGATCAGCTCGTTCACTTTGGCGCGGATGGCCAGCATCATGTCTGACGATCGCGCGCAACGATCGAATCGAATCTCCTGACCGAACACGGCTTCGATTTCAGCGATTATTCGCTCTTTGCCATACAAAGATTCGGCGAGCTTCATCGCGCGAACATCCTGAAGCGCTTCGTGGAACACGATAATGCGGGTGGATTCGTAGGCCGTACCATCGGGAGCAGGGTAGACTGAAAAGGCATCGCCTCCCGGAACAGTATATTCGCCGCATACCTCAGTATAGGGATTGATGGTGTTTTCCGAGGACATATTGTTGTAAAAATTGTAGCCCCACTGGAGAAAGCCTGCAATGTCATATTTATAGAATTGCATACCGATGGATCGGTTGCGCCAAGCAGGCATGGCGATGAAACGATTGGACACGCCCCGACATTGCACACAGCAATAATATGTCCAAAGACCGGGAACCTTACCGTCAATGAATGGTTCGATGTGATCGCTTCCGGGAATTGGCGTGGTTACGATGCCTTGGCGGTAAAACTCATAATTGGAAATGGCGTCCATGATGGTATAGCCTTGCAGAATATCGGCAATGATCGCCTTGGATTTTTGATACTGCTCCAATTGATCGATATTGGGCTCATCCGAGATATGGAACAGACAACGCTTGTCGTCACCGCGCTGCTTCATATGCGTCAAAAAGGCAGAAAGCATGGTGCGCAGGAAACGGGTATATTCTTCGCCTGTGGCATCGGTGTTCCAGCCGAATATACGCTTATATTCGCCGTCTACCGTGGCCGTGACCTTGGGCGCATGAGCTGCCCCCCATTGAGTGAAAAGATGAGCAATCTCAAGGTAAGGTATGTCCAGACGATCGCACATATCGATCCAGCGGTCGAGCTTGTCAAACCCAAAGGAATATTCTCCGTTTGCAACAGTGACGTCCAACAATTGTGTAGTGCGGCGTTCTCCCCCTACGCGGGTATCCAAAGGAAGTGTGAACAGAGGCGTCAAGAGAAGATTGATGCCGTTGTGGCGAGCGGTACGGGCAAAATTTTCAACGATTTTCCAGTGACGCTCTGACCAAGGCTCGCAGTCGTAGTAATTGGCCAGCGAATCACAATGAAACCATTGAGTGAGCAGCATTTGCTGAGGTGGCAGCTCGGCGTTCAATATCTCAATGGTCAGAGCTTGTTCGGCAAGGACAGTCCCGTCCCTGCCCGTGAGTCGGACCGTGACATCATAGCATCCTGCGGGGATGTTGCTTTGCGGATCAAATTGAACCCACGCGGCGCGAAGCTGGTCCTTGATGACGGAAATTCCGTTGCCGCAATGAAGCGGCTGAAGCCAATCCGGATAAAGGCCCGGCTCTTTGGAAAGATAATTGTCATTTGGAATGTCAAGATAGACAGGAAATGACACGGGGACTTGTTCTACGGTGCGTGTCGTTGTATATTCGGCGGGAAGACCCTCAATTGCAAGCACAGCCGGTGTGCAGAAGGAGGCATCGCCGTCGGACGTGTAGAGTAATTGAAAGGACAAGCGCTCGTTTTTCATCATGCGGATAAACGAAAGGGAGTGATAGCTTTCTATGCTATCGTTCAAAAACGGCTTTTCGAGTGAAGAAATCAGTTTGACCTTAATCATTCATAGTACTCCTTCAGTGAGAGGATTGTTTTGCTAATTATACCATAAGATCGAAAAAATATCAAGAGCTGCTATATATCAAGGAGTGGTATTTATGCAAAAAGGATGTTCACAATATTGAATGGGAGCATAAATATTTTTTATGAAAGCTGTTGACTTTTTCAGCAAAAAGAGGTAAACTGTTCATGGATGTTTACAAAAAATGCAAACACTAGGCGTATAAATATGAAAGGAGAAAAATATCATGAAAAAACTATTGACTTTGCTTCTGCTGGCAGCAATGTTGCTGAATTGCTTTGTTCTTTACGGTTTTGCCGAGGACACAACTCAGTCGACGGAAGCAACGGTCCTGCTTGAAGACGATATGATCGCCAACAAGGGAAGTACGCAGAATTATCTTGATAATGGTACTGCTTGGGTTGAGCAGAATCAGATGCTTGAGGCGGGTGAGGAGAGCTACCTGGTTTACAAGGTAACAATTCCTGCCACGCAAGGTGTCGAATTCCGCGTTGACTATAAAAATTGGGAAAACACCGGAAACGGCGGTGTGCACCAGTACACCTCTCAGCCGAAATATCTCTGCTATGTTACTTCCAAAGAAGTTGCCGAGGATTTTGACGGTAATGTGACCGAGTGGCGTGAGGTAAAGGCAACGGAAAAGATGGCATTGGATACATATTCCTATACCTACTCCGTAGATGCGGCATCCGGATATGAGCAGGAGGAAACGATTTACGTTTGCTTCAAGTTTGCTGCCAACGATTCTTCCTATGAGGGTCAAGAGGGTTGGAACGACAGCGCATGGATCGAAAAGATCACGGCTACCGCTGTGCCTTATACCGGTATTTTCGTTTATGATGGATCCGATAATTCTGCATGGGAGACCGGCGTCGAGGACAACGAAACTCCCCGCAGCGAAACCGACGAAACGCCGGCAATTTGCTATGACTTTTCTATGCCTGCAGGCGGTGTCGGTGCAGAGGATATCACAGCAACCTTCAACTTGGATATGTTAGGTAAGAAATACGATGTCTCCGATATGGACTTTATCGTTTTTGATATCTATGTTACCGATAAGGTTTTGGTTTCTGCCACTGAATTCTGCTTGGAACTGACGTCCTCGGGTATGCCCGATGAGCAGGAAAACGAATATGTTGGTTGCTTTGGCGGTCTGGGCGACGGTTGGAATACGGTCGTTGTCCGTTTGGGTAGCTTCCAAGTGAAGGAAATGGATAAAACCAGCTTTAACTACTTCCGTTTGTTCAACACCAACCCTATCAGCTCTGATGAAGAATTTGTCTTTAAGATTGACAATATTCGCTTTGAAAAGGCAGCAGAGATCCAGAGCGATTACGATGGACCCGTTGAGGAACATATCTTCTTCGTTTTGGATAATGATACAGAGCTGGATTATATGATCAATTGCACGGCGCAGTCCAGCGGAACGGCGTTCCGTTTCTGCGATACGAATTCGGAGGTTGTATATAAATTTACCGTCGCTAACCGCTATAGCGCCAACAAGGTTCTCTTTTCTGCAATGCTCAGCCAGCAGCTGCTGCTGCAGGTTTCGCAGGATGGTGAGTCGTGGGAGACGGTATATGAGTACGACTATGATCCTTCGGATGTGCCTCACCAGGGAATTGAGCGCGTGGTGATGGAATTTGATTTAACTTCCTATCTCGATTTGCTGCAGAGCGCAGATGTATATATCCGTATTGCGGACGCGTTTCCTTCCAATGGCTGGGGCGGTACCATCCATTCCGATATGCCTACGATATTGTCGGTACAATATACCGAATTGACGCCCGAGGAGTGGGATGAGCATGAGAGCGCTGCCGACGATCGCTCCATCTCGTTTATGACTTGTTCCGTACCGTTTGGCTCTTTTGTGACTGACACCATGATCAAAACGGCAGGCTATTCTTCGCTGATGCTTTCGGTTGGTGAAAACAGCATCAACGCAACGACTTTCGCTCCTGTTGACGCTACCGGCTATGATTCTTTGGAATTTGATCTGTTCGTTGCGAACCCCAGCTTCTTGGAAGCAGAGTTCGCAGATGCGGGTATCGAGCTTTCTTCTCAAGGCACAAATGACAATGGCGAACTTGGTTGGTCGCTTGCTGATATTCTTGCCACTCACAAGATCAAAGAGGGCTGGAACCACATTACGCTGTTCTTCCGTGACGGCAAGCCGGATAGCAACAACACCGTGGACTTTGATCCTACGGCGATCAATTTCCTGCGTATCTTCTTCGTAGGTACTCCCACAAAATATCAAGGCGCAACCTTTGGTATTGATAATCTCCGTTTGACCAAGGCTGCTGCTGAACTGGATGCTGAGTTGGCTCGCAAGGATCAAGAGGCCGCCGATGATGTCATCGAAAAAATCAACGCAATTGGTGAGGTTACGACCAAGAGCTCTTCCAAGATCAAGCGCGCACAAAAGGCATATGACAAGCTGACCGACGCTCAAAAGGCATTGGTCACCAACTACCAGGCGCTCGTGGAAGCAACGGCTAAGTATGAAGAGCTGACCAATCCTCCCAAGACGGATGAGGAGCAAAAGCCGGACGATGAGCAGCAGAAGCCGGACGATGAGCAAACGCCGAACAACGGCAATACACAGACACCGGATGAAGGCTGTGCGTCCGTTTTGACAGTTGGTACGGCAACCATGCTGTTGTTCGCTTCCGCTTGGGTTGCTATCGCAACTCGCAAAAAGGAAAATTAAGCGCAGTTGATCATCTGAAAAGACATCGGCTGCAGCAAAATGCATATAAAATTTATCTGAAATAAATAAGTTTAGGGACGAGTTCATGTTTTTTCGGACTCGTCCCTTTTTCTTTGCCATTTTTGTTTGATTTTATGGTATTCGTCCGAAGTAAAGGCGACAGCGGACGGTAAATTTAACAATATATTCATAAAAAAAAAGTCAGTCTGTCTTGATTATATACCAGTTTCGATATATAATTAATATATATGATCGACCGACATCATAAAAAAAAATTATAAGGAGCGGACATGTTTGATAAAAAAGAATACATCTACACTGTTTTTAAAGAAAAAAGCTTTACAGCCGCTGCGGAAAAACTCTACGTTTCGCAGCCTTGTTTGAGTGCCGCAATCAAAAAAACAGAACAGCAGATCGGATTGCCTTTGTTTGAGCGACGGACAGGGGATTTGACGCCCACCAAAATTGGGTACGAGTATCTTGCCTGCGCAGAAAAAATTATGGAAATCGAGCGTTCTTTTTGTCAGCTGTTGGAGGATATGAGCAACATGAAGGTTGGGAGCATCCGCATCGGGGGAACCAACTATATCTGTTCCCACGTTTTGCCCATCCTCGTTAATCATTTTTTAGAGTTATATCCCAATATAGATATTTCCATCTACGAAGCGAATTCTGTTGAACTTGAAAAAATGTTGCTTAGCGGGCGGCTCGATTTGCTGATCGATAGTTATGACGCTAAGGATGACCGTTTGGAATATACCGAGTTGGTGGCAGAAAAAATTTTACTTGCCGTGCCTTCGGCCTGCACCTGTAATGAGGCCCTTTCCCATGCATCAATTACGACTGCAGACATTTATCACCATACGGTAAGCAGCGATCAGTTGCCGGAGATTACGCTTGCACCGTTTCAGAATGAAAAATTCATACTGCTCAAGCAGGGAAACAGTATGTATAAGCACGCGATGAGCGCGTTTACAGCTTGTTCCTTTACACCAAATATTAATTTCCGCCTTGACCAGCTCAGTACCTCCTTTTCGCTTACTGCCTCCGGAAACGGTTTGTGCTTTGTACCGGATACTATGTTTAAGATGCATTTGTATAACGATAATGTCTTGTTTTATAACGTCAAGGGTGCAGGAAGCAGAATTCTGTATATTGCCAATCATCCAAGCAATCATACAACTGCGATTCAAATGTTCAAGGAAACTGCCAAGAGTATGATGGAAGATATTTCTGCTCCAAATGAAAAAATGTAAACGAATAAGAAAGGGCAGAAACCGATATGTTGTTAAATAACAAAAATTATAAAATCATAGAACCGTGCGGCAAGTTGGTTTCACTGGAACCAAATGGGACGAATCTGCAAATCTACCTTTCTCCTTCGCCAACTCCAATCAAGCAAGTGCGCATCAAATGGTTTTTTGACACTTCATTTATGAAATTGGTTCTGGCAGACACCTGGGGCGTGGCATTGGCAGATCTGGGATGGAGAACGTTACCGCTCAAACATGCCGCGCAATGGTATTTTGCTGTGTTTGACGGAGAGCATACGTATGGCTTTGGTGTGAAGACGGGATGCAACAGTTTTTGCTCATGGGAGATCGAAGCGGACGGAATCACCTTGATATGTGACACGCGAAATGGTGGGGAAGGCGTGGAGTTGACAGAGCGATTGCTCTGTGCAGAAACAGTTTGCTATCTCAGCTCCGGCCACGAGACACCATATCAGGCTTGCTGCAGCTTTTGCCGCTTGATGTGTGATCACCCCGTACTGCCGAACCGTCCGATTTATGGCTTCAATACATGGTATTATACGTATGGAAATATTACGAGAGATTCCGTTTTGGAAGACGCAAGACTGTGCGCTCGTTTGGCCAGCAAGTGTCCCCCGGAGGCACCACGTCCTTTCATGGTCATCGATGACGGATGGAATAAATACGGTGATAAAGATTATAACGGAGGTCCTTTTGTTGCCGGCGATCATTTCGGCGATATGGCCTCTCTTGCCAAAGAGATACGAGAGATTGGCTGTGAGCCCGGTATTTGGGTGCGTCCAATGCTCGTGCTGGATGAGCTTTGTCCTCAGATTCCTGCCGATTGTTACTCTGAAAATCAGCAATTTCCGCAACGCGGCAAAGTGTTAGACCCCACTACCCAAGGCGCTCGCGAGTATATTAAGTCGTTGATTGGCGGACTGGTAAACTGTGGCTATCGCCTGATTAAGCACGACTTTACTTGCCCCGATCTGATGGGGAAAAGCTTTCTTGATCCGCAGCTGACGCACGAAGGGTGGCATTGGAAGGACAGAACCAAAACCAATGCGCAGGTCTTCAAGGAGCTTTACACATTGATACAAGAAACTGCCAACGGCGCGCATGTCATTGGGTGTAACATCTATAATCATTTGGCTGCAGGCATTCACGATATTGTCCGTAGCGGCTGTGACACCAGCGGTCATCACTGGGAAATTACGCGCGATTACGGAATCAATACGCTGGCATTTCGTCTTTGCCAAAACCAAGCATTTTTCATGACGGATGCCGATTGCGCCGCCTTTACCGAGCATGTACCGACGGAATTGAATTTGCATTTCTCTGAACTGCTTTCCATGAGTAATTCTGCATTTTTCATTTCTGCAGCCCCTGGTATTTTGACGCCGGAAGAGGAAGAACGGCTTATGGAAATGTTCCGACGCGCCTCTTTGGGCAAAAAAGCGGATCTTGCGCCCATTGACTGGATGGAGCGAGATATTCCGGAACGATATGTCAGTGAAGAAAAAGAGTACCGTTACCATTGGTAAGATGTAAACAACAGTGAATGGAGGGTATCCCTGTGTCGATCAGATTTAATAAGCAGAAAAAACAGTTTGTGATCAATACCAAGCATACGACCTATGCCTTTGAAGTCGTGATGGATCGATATCTTTATCATACGTATTACGGAAAAAGAACGAGCGTGCTGCCCGAGCCTGCCTATCAGCTGATCTCTTTTGCTCCGTATATTGCCGGCTACGATGAGAGCCGATCTCCCGATGTTCTTCCGCAGGAATGTTCGTTTTATGGCTCGGGAGATTTCAGACCCAACGCACTTCGCTTGAGTGGTGACGGAACAGGCGTTTCCGATTTTGTCTATCATTCATACCGTATTTATAAGGGAAGAACCGCGCTTGATGGACTTCCTGCCGCGCGCGCGGACGAGCACACGCAGACGCTTGAGATCACGCTAAAAGATGACGTTTGCGGCTGTTGCTTAAAGCTGTATTACACGGTATTTGCTGACGTGGACGTTATCAGCAGATATATGGTAATTGAGAATGTGGGCGATGGCAAAGTAAAAATTGAAAAATGTATGCCCTTGATGCTGGACCTTGGACGATCAGATTTGGATATGATCTCGTTGTATGGTTCTCATTGCAGAGAATTGAATTATCAGCGAGTGCCGTTGCATCACGGAACACAATCGGTATATTCCAAGCGAGGAGCCTCGTCGCATCAGTATAATCCCTTTGTTGCACTTTGCTCTCACACGGCAACCCAGGAAAAAGGCGAGGTATATGGCTTTAACTTTGTGTATTCGGGCTCTTTTCTCGATGAGATAGACGTGGATCAGCGCGGACATACGCGCGTACTGATCGGTCTGGGCAGCGATTGCTTCTCGTATACGCTTGGTTGTGGCGAACGTTTTTGCTCGCCCGAGGCGATCATGACCTATTCATCGGCGGGAATAGGCAAGATGACTCAAAATATGCATGACTTCATTCGCGCTCATATTTTGCCGCCTGCTGCTCTTGCGCCTCATCCTGTTGTGCTGAATACGTGGGAAGCGTGCTACTTTGATATCGACGAGCAACGACTTGTTCAGTTTGCCAAGCAGGCGGCGCAAACCGGATTTGATATGCTGGTGATGGACGACGGCTGGTTTGGCATGCGCAATCATAATCGAGCAGGACTTGGGGATTGGTATGAAAACAAGCAAAAGTTTCCGGACGGACTTGCTAGCTTTGTGGCAAAAATCAAAGCAGAAGGCATAAAATTCGGTATATGGGTTGAGCCGGAAATGGTGAATCCCGACTCCGAGCTATACCGCGCGCATCCCGAATGGGCGCTTCGAGTAAACGGACGAGAGCCCCTGCGCTCCCGACATCAGCTGGTGCTGGATATGTCAAATCCCGACGTGCTCGATTATTTGACGGAACAGTTCGACAGAACCTTCCAAGGCATTGAAATTGATTATTTCAAGTGGGATATGAATCGCCATATGAGTAACGTCGGTTCGTCTGTACTGGAAGCGGATAAGCAAGGCGAAATCTTTTTCCGATATATGAGGGGCGTTTATCGCTTGTTTGATTGGTTCGCTGCTCGTTTTCCAAATGCAGTGATTGAAACTTGCTCGGGTGGCGGTGGCCGTTATGATCTTGGCATGATGCAGCAGGGCATCCAAATTTGGACCAGTGATAACACCAACCCTTACGACCGTACGATGATACAGGCATCGGCACTGATTGCTTACCCGGCGGCAACCATGTCTTGTCACGTATCCAACCCACACGAAAATCTCCGCTCGTTAGATTATCGCTACAAGGTCGCCGTTGGCGGTATGCTTGGCTATGAGCTGAATATTCTGAATATGAGCGAGGAGGTCAAGCGGGAGATAGCCGCACAGATCACGCAATATAAGAGCTTCGAGCATCTAATGCGTGCGGGAAACTATTATTGTCTTGCCGCTCCTCACGCATACGATTATTCAGCCTATTATTATGCCGCGTCCGATGGTACGGAGCTGCTATTGACCGTCATCGAAAAGGCAGGCAACAAGAAGACCAAAACCAAGCGCTTGAAAATGAAGGCGGCAAACCCCGCAAAGACGTATATTGAGTGTCAATCGAACGCCCAATATAGCGGTGCTGAGTTGCGGGCAGGTCTTGTGATCGATCTTGCTTGCGAGCAGGACAGTGCACATCTTTTGCACTTCAAGGCGCTGTAAAGAGGAAAACTGAATTCGCAAGACAAAAGGCACCTACTCGGGTGCCTTTTGTCTTGCGACGTGTTAAAAGTATCCACAGGCTTGCGGACATTTAATGCCATGCTTGGAAACGAGGCCTATGTATTATTTCCTCAATGCTTTCTTCTTTCGCTCTACGCCTATTACAGCGGAATCGTCATCTTTATAACCCCATTCGCTTTTGAGGCAAGCGATCAATCTGTCATAGGTTTCAATAGCCTTGTCAACATTATTCAT
>JAFVZV010000171.1 GCA_017507985.1 Clostridia bacterium | reverse complement strand
TGTGCCCCTCAATGAGAGGCACACGAAAAAGCGTTCCCTCATTGTTGTCACACAATTTCTTGCTATTGAAGCATCGAAAAAAGAGAGAAACGCTTTTTACCAAAGATAGTTTCCCCAATAGCAATATGAAATTGTGTGACAAATAAAGTTTATCACGGAAGGGGAAAAATGTCAAGTGGTGTTGTATTTTGTCGAACCGAAATACTTCTTTCACTTAGGCTTGACAAGTGCGAGCTTGTGTGATATAATAATCGCACAAGCCCGTGAGGGGTTATAAGATGGTGGATATCTTAGCAATGATGTCAAGGAGTGCCGCTAAGTACAGATTGACAAAATTGCGAATGTAACTGTGGAACATCTTATCACCTCCTCTCGGGCTTATTTCATCTGTGCGACCCATCACACAAGACCAAGCTTGTCAAGGGGACTCCTGAAAGTGGCGTCAGGGGGAGGAGTGAGGATGTGGCGTGTGCCTTGCCAAAATCGCAAACGTTTGCAAATTTGCCCCGTGGGAGCTCCCACGGGGCGTTGTTTATTCTTCGTCATGAGCTCTGTTGAAGTCCTCTATGTCCAGGTTCTCGTCGGTGGCCTCGTAAGAGGTTTGCTCTTCAACATGATAGGGAATGCCGTGATACTTGAACAGATCGCGGATCAGGAAGCTGTGTTGCAGACGGTTCTCGGTGACTGTTGGATATTTGCCGGTGTAGGTCGGCAGCTGATTGATGCCACCTGGGCATTTCTCGGTTTGAAGCTCTGCAAAGGAACGGAAATAGTCGCTTGCATAACGCTCAGCATATGCCTTTTTGAACATGATGTAGTATTTCTTTTCTTCGATGATCTTTTGATTCTCCAGTGTGCCGTGCTCGCAGGTGATCTTTTGTGTGTAGTAACCAAATCGGTTGTTGCGGCGCGTGATATATCGGAAAAGCACGGCGGCAAGGCCTTGCCCCAGCCAGGTGAGCAGATGGTGGTCGCCCCATTTAAAGCGGCTGTTGTCCCATACTTCATTCCACCAGGAGAGATATTTGTCGATGATCCCATGCTCAGCCCAGAACAGGGGCAAGGTGTTGCAGGTGTCCTGGTGCTTTTCGATATGGAGCGTGGTGCAGAGCTCGTGAGCATCGGCACCCCAGGAGGAAGGGCGCTGCGCGTTGGTAAGCACGTGCAGATAGCAGCGGTTGTTCAGCATGGCCTTGTGGCCTGACATCTTGAGATTGAGGTTGAAAAGGTCGTTCTTCTGATTGCATTCTTCGGCATTGGCCTTGGTCTCTTTCAGCTGATCGTTGTTTTTTCGTTCCTTGTCAATCTCGGTGAATACCTTGACGGCAAATTCCAGGGCTCCTACGTTTGGGTTATCCTGGATGATGCGGCGGCCGAGACGTTCAATGTCCCAGTCGATGATATGTGAATATTGGCTGTCTTGCTCTATCCTTTCGGGATCACGCGAAAGGAAATTGGTGTCTACCATGGGCAAATTGCCGCAGTCCATGATGATGAAATCATCACGGATGGGGTAGTTGCTTACAATGTAAGATGTGGTCAGAGTGTAGGTGAAATAGGCCTGTACGTATTCGGACAGTGCATTCCAGATCGTAATGATCTTGAGCCCATCGTTGAATTCGTAGGGGTATTGTTCTACGTCGTAGTTCCAGATCTTTTCGGGGTCTACGCTAAAAGCGTAAGTAAGATAACGTGCATTGATCCAGTTCCGGGCGTTGACCCATGAGCGAATGGTACCGTCTTTGATACACTGCTGTACTTCAAGCTCTAACAGGATCCATGGGAAGCGTGGAAATTTCATCATGTTTTCGTTGAGGGTCTCCAGAGCGTGATCGCGATCCAGGGCGGCAAGCGTGATGGCCATGTCGGTTTGAAGCATGTCCTTGCCGGTTCTCGGCGGTGCCACGATGAAAGAGCACATGGGTAATTCGTTGAGCATTCCCTTGTTTCGGGCTTCCATGTGATAGAGCTTGCTCATGCCGTGTTTGAGCCGCCATTTGTCGAAAAGCCAAAGGCCGATTGCCACCCAAACAAACCAGGGCAAGGTGTTGAACATCAATACGACGTCAACAATCAGCTTTAGTAGCTGTATGCCTATGGTCGTAATATCAAAGGCGGCCAGGAGCCAGAAGTAGTAGGCGAAAAATTCCACGATTATGGTAAATACACCAAAGTATAATAACCACATGATCAGAAAGCAGGTCCACCACTTTGAATAGCGGAAGAAGCACCAAAAATCCTTGCACCATTCCGCGACCTTGTGATATGGCCGGACGACCCAACGCTTGAACAATTGCAGGGGCTTGGTGTCCTTGTTGTAGTTGTTATTGATGTTGTCCCAGGTAAGGATAATGGGCATGGCAAATGCCAGGGCAAAAATTAAGATCCAGCACACGACCAAAATAAATCGGGTAAAGTGATACAGCAAAAAAATCAGATACGTGCGAAAGCCGGTGCTCTCAAACACATGGGGCCAAACGCTTGTAAGCTTGCGGCTGAGCTCGATAAAGTCAATGCCGATGGAGCTTGACAGATCTACTGCGGAAAAGTTGTTGACGGTCTGCATGAACGGAGGCTCGTCCGTAGAATAAATGAGGCTGGTGAATGCGTACACGATGGAACGGCAGAAATCGTTTAATGCTTCGAATATCCTTAAAAATGGATATTGATATACAAATACACCGAGCGCCGCCGTTCCCAGGACGATACTCAGGGCGATCCAGTGTTGATATTCAATGCTTTTGAGTTTTTTCCACATATTGACCTCACACAACGTAACATATCAGAAACGCCAAATAGCCGAGGAAAAAAGCCCCGGCTGTAATGGCAAGAATTTCAAGAGTGCGAATGAAGTATTTCATGGGTTTTCCCCCTTTTTGTGGTGCTTAAGGATGTAATACAAAATTCGGTCGCAAAATAATACATGGCGCCGTGTATTACAAAAATACTGCAGGACAGAAGTATTACAATTTTCGTGGTGCAGATGTGTATTACTTTTGCGCTGAAGGTGTTTTCTCCTCGTTTAGGTATTCCTGTAGTTTTTCTTCGAGCAAATCGGCAACGGTGAATTTATCGTAAGAATAGGGGCGCTTTTTGTCGCTGTAATGATATATTTTTCTTGCCCCCCAGCTTTCGCTTACGGTTGTTCTGCTATCAATAAGTTTTTTGACTTCGTTAAAAAGTTTGCTGTTGACTCTGATGCTTATGAGCTTGTCTCTTTGCATATACATTGTGTCCTCCTTTCCGGGTGCCATGGCACCCCTGCGTGGTAGTGGATGGGA
>JAFVZV010000170.1 GCA_017507985.1 Clostridia bacterium | reverse complement strand
TACAGCCTCACACAGCACGGTTGCCCGTGCGCGTTCGGTGTGCGGTGTTGTGTTCATTCTTTCTCATCCGAGAAAGAACGAACCAAGAATAACGCGGGCATCTAATTCAGTGCTCATATGAATGTTAAATTACCCGCTCCCCAAGAATTTTGCAAGCAAAATTCTTCCCATAGAAAATTAAATTTTAATCCGGGCCTAATGCCCTTAAGAAACCCGCAGAACCTTTTGCATAGGCATACCTGCCGCTCGTGGTAGCTTTGCGGCGAGCGATGCACGTATAATTTTTATGTTTTTCTCCTGCTGCTCCTTGTAGAGCGGCAATCGCAGGGAGTTCCAAGAGGGAACGTCTTGGTTCATTTTCTTGGTTACTTCTTTGTTGAACGACAAAGAAGTAACATAAAAACCGGTACAGCGCACGCGCGTAGCTGTGTGCGCGTCCGTAGGAGCGGTTGCTTAACCTTTCGCTTTCCCATTCTTCACCAACGGAGGTGTTTCTATGTCAACATTCATCGATCATGTAAAAATTGAGATCAAAGCCGGTGACGGTGGCAACGGCGCCATCGCCTTTCACCGTGAAAAATACGTTTCCGCCGGCGGTCCCGATGGCGGCGACGGCGGTCGCGGCGGTAACATCGTTTTCCGCATCGACGAGGGCGTCAACACCCTACTCGCTTACCGCTACCGCCATAAATTCGTCGCAGGCAACGGCGGCGACGGCAAGGGCAACAAGATCCACGGCGCTTCTGCCGACGATCTGATCATCCCCGTTCCGCGCGGCACCATCATCAAGGATGCCGAAACGGGCGCGGTCATTCACGATATGTCGGACGGCGAGGACTTCATCGCCTGCCGCGGCGGCCGCGGTGGTTGGGGTAACCGTCACTTTGCAACAGCCACCCGCCAAGTTCCCATGTTTGCCAAAAACGGCACCAAGGGCGAGCACAAGATTGTTTCGCTTGAACTGAAAATGCTGGCTGATGTGGGTTTGATCGGCTTTCCCAGCGTGGGAAAGTCCTCTATTCTTTCCCGTATCAGTGCGGCACGTCCCAAAATTGCCGAGTATCATTTCACCACGCTTTCGCCCAACCTCGGCGTTGTGCGTGTGCATGACGAAGCCGGCTTTGTGGCTGCCGACATTCCGGGGCTGATTGAGGGCGCGTCGGAGGGCGCGGGCTTGGGCCACGACTTCTTGCGTCACGTGGATCGTTGCCGTTTGCTGCTTCACGTGGTGGACATCTCCTGCTATGAGGGCAGAGATCCCATCGACGATATCAAGACCATCAATCAAGAGCTACTTCGCTACAGCCCGGCGCTTTCCGAGCGACCCCAGATCATCATTGCCAATAAGTGCGATATTCTGGATGACGAGCTGTTTGACGTGGCAGAGTTTGAGGAGTTTGTTCGCGAGAACGACTGGGAGCTGATGTACGTGTCCGCCGCAACGGGCGAGGGTCTGCGCGAGATGATCGAAAAGGTTTACGATCGCTTGCAAACGTTGCCTCCCATTCTTACCTACGAGGCTGAGGCAGTGCAGGAGGAAGAGATCGTGGGCAAGCAAACGAGCATTCGCCGTGAGGGCGGCAAGTTCATCGTTGAGGGTCAGTGGATCTTCAATCTGATGAATCAGGTCAATTTTGATGACTACGAGTCGCTCAACTATTTCCAACGTGTGCTGCAAAAGAGCGGTGTGTTTGAACAGCTCGAGGCGGCAGGCTGCCGAGACGGTGATACGGTTTCCATGTATGAATTTGAGTTTGACTATGTAAAATAATATCTATCCCATTTAATATCACAATCAGGAGGTAGCGCATGAACATTTGGCACGATATGGATCCCACACAGGTCACACCCGGCAATTTTTCGGCTGTCGTTGAGATTCCCAAGGGAAGTCAATGTAAATATGAGCTCGATAAGCATACAGGCTTGCTTCGTCTTGACCGCGTGCTGTATACCTCTACACACTATCCCGCCAATTATGGTTTTATTCCCCGCACCTACGCCGACGACGGAGACCCGTTGGACGTGCTTGTGCTGTGTAATATGCCGTTGTATCCGCTGACGCTGGTGCAGGTCTATCCCATCGGCGTGATGCGAATGATCGACGGCGGCAAGCTGGATGACAAGATCATCGCTTTGCCCTTTTCCGATCCGACCTATCACGACGTACGCGACGTGTCCGAGCTTCCTCCCCACATTTTTGACGAAATCATGCACTTTTTCACGGTTTATAAGCAGTTGGAAAACAAGCAGACGGCCGTCAAAGAGCTGTTTGGCCACCAGGAGGCCGAGCGTATCATCGAGCAAGCGATTGCAGATTACGCGCGACTGTTCGGTGGTGCCGAGGGCGCGCAGGGCTGTGAATCGAACGAATAAACAAGTCAAAGACAGATATGCCACGGCGAGGGTACCGTGGCATATCTTTTTTTGTTTTTGCATACAATGAAGCGAAAATGCATACGTCCGCGATGGCGGGCGGGGAGAGGAGAAGAATATGGACGATTTTTACACACCAAGCACCAAGGGTGCCGCGCGCGGCGGCATGCTGCGGCTGCAATTGCCCCTTTGCGACAAAACGGTCACGAGCGAGGTGGCAGGGGATTTTTCGTTGCCCGACTATCAACCCGAGATCAAACGACTGTTGCGTGTCAGCGCAACGGTGCAGCCCCCCTCTCATTACGTGGGCGGCGGCTCGGCTGAGTTTTCGGGCACGGTAGACTTTTGCATGATCTATGCGGGGAGTGACGGAAAAATGTATTGTTTCCCCACCTCGTCGGATTACGTTTTTCGTGTGCCGCTGGAGGCGGGTGCCGATTTTGATCTGAACGATGGGCTGATCTGCTATGCAATGTGCGAGCCTGAAGCAGTCATCAGCCGTGTCAGCGGTCCTCGCCGCATGAATGTCAAGTGTCGACTCAAAGCAAGAGTGCGCGCCTATGCAAGCTATCTTTTGGAGGAAAAACGGCGCGGTGCGTCGGGCACGGAGTGCGGCGAGGAACGGCTTTGGCAGCAAGCAGAGACGGCGGTCAGCGCGTATGCTCAAGGGGAACCCTTCATGGTCAGCGATGAGATTTTGCTCGACCGTGAATCGGGGCAGAGCGACGATTGGCGCATTGTCAGCGGTGATGCACAGGTAATGATCAATGAAGCACTCTGCGGCAACGGTCGAATCAATTGTCGTGGCGAGGTTGTGCTCAAGCTGATGCTGCAGCAAGAAGGCGAGGGGCAAGATCCTGTGATTGTGTGGCGAAAGCTGCCCTTTAATCATGAAATGAGCGCAGATAGTGCGATGATCGGCGGTGAAGCTGTCGTCAATGGATACTGCACGGAATTGAATCTCAGTATGCAGGAGGGCCGTGTGCTGTGCGAAGTCGAGGTCGTACCGGAGGCGCATTGCCAGCGCGGTGAAACGCTGACGTATACGGCCGACTGGTATGCGACGGGGTGTGAGAGCAGTTGTGGCTTTGAGCAAGTGCTCTTACCACGCGCTCTTCGGTGTATCAATGGCAATGTGACGCAAAGCGAGTCCAAGCCGATCGAGGACTGGGGGATCGGAAATGATATGCGTGTTGTTGACGTTGCCGGCCAGGCGAGCATGGATACTGTCACATGGGATCGGGGGCGCTACGTCATCAGCGGAGCTTGCCGCTATACGCTGATTCTTGCCACTCCTGATAATGAAATGACAGTCAAGGATATCGAGCTGCCGTGGCGATATGTGGTCGACGGTGCACCCGCCGAGGAAATGACCTTACAGTACGAGGGACGGGCGCAGGTATTGAGTGCGCGGGCACGCATGGACGGAAAACGGCTGGCGATCGATGCAGAGTTGGGTGTTTGTGCGCGGTTGTGGACACAGCAAGAGATACGCGTGGTAACAAGCATGGCAATCGGCGAGCGGCTTGAGCGATCGGCAGGCGAGATGATCTTGTGCTATCCTTCACGCGAGGATACGCTATGGAGCGTGGGAAAGAAATATGGATGCGCGATTGATCGTCTGGTAGTGAAAAACCGGTTGAACGATGAAAAGAGAGCGGATGATCGCGCTTCGCTGTCGGATGTCAGGGTGATGGGGATATAAGATAAAAACAGCGGTCTCGAATACTTCGAGACCGCTGTTTTTTATCGATCAAATATGATGGTTTTTTGTTCTCCTGCTTTGAGGAACGCCTTTTCAAAGCCGATTAGGTGACGATCGGGTGCAGGAGCATAACGGAGCACCGCATATGCGGTATCCACGCATCCTGCGTTGGTCAGCAAGACCGTCTTGTCGTCTGACCATTGCTCTTGAATGTCCGAATAAGTCAATCCCTCGCCGAAGGCAAACACGGGCGTGCCCGTAAAATAGCGATAGGTGCGATTTTGCATGGAATAGTCGGAAAAGTCAGGCAGATCGTCGACGCTGTGATAAAAGGTCACGGGAAGTCTGCCGCTGGGGCTGACATCACCAAACAAAATATCTCCCAGCGCGTGCCCACCCTCGGCACCCGGGTAAAACACCTGAAGCACGGCGGCACAATTATCTTTCATATCAGCAAGATCTACGCACGAGCCGCTGACGTTGACAAACACGATGGGCTTGCCCACCTGCTTGATCGCCTCGTAGAGCATACGCTGAGAACGGGGTAGATCCAGCGTTGCGCGATCGCCGACGGCGAGCCCTTGGGTGTTGGCGGTTCCTTCCTCGCCCTCAAGCACTGCGTCAAGTCCCATGCACATGACCACAACGTCGCTCTGACGCGCGGCAATAACGGCCTCGCGGATGGTAATGCCGTGCTCCGAGTTGGGGCGCTCGTTGTAAAGATGTGCGCCCTGCGCATAGATGACGCGTCCTGTGCAGGCCTCGCGGATGCCTGCCAGCAGCGTGGTGTAGCTGTCGGGGGTACCGTTGTAGTTGGCCAACAACACGTCACGAGAGTCGGCATTCGGGCCGACCACCGCCACTCGGGCGGTCTTGGGCAGAGGCAAAATGCCATCGTTTTTGAGCAGTACGATGCTCTCTTGCGCCATTTTTCGATTGATGGCGCGGTGCTCGTCGCAAGAAACAACGTCGTAGGCAATGGTATCGTATTCGCAATCATCGTCGAACATACCAAGACGGTAGCGAGCGGTAAACAGGCGTGTGACTGCCTCATCGATGTAACTTTCCTCGAGCAATCCTGTCTCAACTGCCTCCTTGAGGAAGGAATAAGCAAAGCCGCAGTTCAGCGCACACCCGTTTTTCACCGCCAGCGCGGCACTTTCGGCGCGTGAGGCGGTGGAGCCGTGGTGGGCATCAATATCACAGATCGCACCGCAATCGGAAACGACATATCCCTCAAAGCCCATCTTGCCGTACAGCGTGTCACGCAAAAGCGTTTTGCTCGCACAGCAGGGCTCTCCGTTGGTTCGGTTATACGCGCCCATCACGGCGGCGGGATCGGCGTGATCGATGCAATATTGGAAAGCCCAAAGATACGTTGTCTCCATATCCTCTTCACTGACGATGGCATCAAAGCCGTGGCGCTGAGACTCGGGACCGCTGTGGGCGGCAAAGTGCTTGAGTGTGGCATCGACTCGACGATATTTTCCTTCGCCTTGCATACTGCGCACAAAGGCGGTGCCCATGCGCCCGGTCAGATACGGATCTTCGCCATAGGTCTCGTGTCCACGTCCCCAACGAGGATCGCGAAAGATATTGATGTTGGGCGACCAGCAGGTCAGGCCTTGGTAAATATCGGTATCACCAAAGGTCTTGTATTCATTGTATTTGGCACGCGCCTCTGTTGAAATGACCTCGCCTACGCGGTGCAAAAGATCCGTATTGAAGGAGGCTGCCATGCCAATGGCCTGGGGAAAAACGGTGGCAGTGCCCGAGCGTGCATAGCCATGGAGGGCTTCGTTCCACCAGTTGTAAGCAGGGATGCCTAACCGCTCAATGGCAGGGGCGGCATGCTGCATCTGAGAGATCTTTTCCTCCAGCGTCATTTGCGCGACGAGCGCTGCCGCGCGTGTACGGCATTGAAGTTGCATTTGTTCGTTATTCATGTGCGATCCTCCCGATATGAGGTTTTGAGCGTTGCGAGCGTATGGCAAACGGGACGCAATGCATGATAAACAGAATGATAAAGCTGATAGTAGGGCTCGTAGTCTGCTTTGTTTTGGTCGATGGGCGATTGCTCAGTGCGCAGGTGAATGACCGCGTCGCAAGCCTCGGGGACACTGGGCCAAATACCCGCGCCGACACCGGCAAGCAAGGCGGCTCCCAAGGCACCGCCATCGTTGGATGCGGCGGTGGAGACGGTACATCCGAGCACGTCGGACAGCATCTGTCGCCACAGTGGGCTGACAGCGCCACCTCCACAGGCCATCATGCGCTCGGGGGCGGCAACGCCTGCCGCGTCAAACAGCGTAAGGCAATCGCGTAGCGAATAAATGACACCCTCCATCACCGCCCGCAGGCAATGCGCACGCGTATGGGAGGCAGAAAGGCCAATAAAGGCACCGCGAGCGAAGGGATCGAGGTGCGGTGTGCGCTCGCCCATCAAATAGGGCAAGAACAGCAAGCGATCCGCGCCAATGGGAATGTCGGCGGCGATCTCATCCATGCGAGCGTAAACGTCGATGTTCCGTTCACTTGCCTCGATTTGCTCGATGGCAGAGAATTGATCCCTGAACCAACGCAAAGATAAGCCTGCCGCGAGCGTGACGCCCATGACGTGGTATTCACCCGGCACGGCGGCACAGAAGGAATGAATGCGACCGTCGGGATCGGCGCGAAGCTGCTTGCAATGGCTGAATACAACGCCGCTGGTGCCGATGGTGGTAAAGCCGCGGCCGTCGCGCACGGCACCGCAGCCGACTGCAGCGGCCGCGTTATCGCCCGCACCGCCTACGACAATGGTTTGCTCATCCAGCCCTGTCAGCTTGGCAATCTCGGACGTGATGTGACCCGTAACCTGGCAGGATTCGTACACGTCGGCAAGCAAGGCGCGGTCAATATCAAGCGCATTGAGTAGTTCGTCCGACCAATCGCGCTTGGCAATGTCAAGAAGCTGCATTCCCGATGCGTCCGATGCATCGGTGGCAAAAACACCGGTCAAACGATAGCGAATATAGTCCTTGGGCAAAAGAATATGACGGCATTTGTTATAGATTTCAGGCTCGTGCTTACGCACCCAGAGGATCTTGGAGGCGGTAAACCCGGTCAGTGCCGGCGATTTGGTGATGTCCATCAAACGCTCGGCGCCGACAAGGCGAGTGATATCCTCACATTCCTCACTGGTGCGTCCGTCGCACCAGATAATGGAACGCCGAAGCACTTGCCCTTGCTCGTTCAGCATGACAAGACCGTGCATTTGCCCCGAAAGACCGATGCCGACGATGTCGCGCGGATCGCAATGCGAGGCGCTGAGAACGGCGCAAATTCCCGCAAGGGTTGCTTGCCACCAATCCTCCGGCTCTTGCTCAGCCCAGCCGTTTTGCGGTTGATAGAGTGGGTATTCGGCGGTATGAACGGCCAGGCGAGTACCGCACTCGTCGTATAGCGCAGTTTTGGTTGCCGAGGTGCCGATATCAATGCCGATCAGAAGGCGTGATTTCATGGCGATTCCTCCTTCATCCAAACATCAAGGCGTTAAGGGCAGCCTCCAAGTATTCCTGTCGGCCACTTTGCACGCTGTCCAGTACCTCGCCTCGCTCAAGGGCGTAGGCTTCAAGAGACTCCAGCGTGGCACGCCCCGCTACGATATCGGCGCCGATGCCGCTCTCGTAGCTTGCGTAACGCTCCTTGACAAAGTCCTCCAACAGCCCATCCTCGCGTACGCGAATGGCCAGACGAAGGGCGAGAGCATATGCATCCATGCCCGCAATATGCGCGAGCACGATATCCTCGGGCGTGAACGATCCGCGGCGGCACTTGGCATCAAAGTTAAGACCGCCCATCTTAAAGCCGCCTGCCTTGAGAACCTCAAGCATAACGAGCATATTGTCGTAGACGTTGGCAGGGAACTGGTCGGTGTCCCAGCCGAGCTGGGCATCGCCCGTGTTGGCATCGATCGAGCCGAACACACCGTTGATGCGAGCCGTTGCCAGCTCGTGCTAGAAGGTATGACCGGCAAGGGTGGCGTGATTGCCCTCAATATTCAATCGGAAATCGTCCATCAAGCCATATTTTTGAAGGAAGGCTACACAGGTTGCCGCGTCGAAATCGTACTGATGCTTGGTCGGTTCTTTTGGCTTGGGCTCGATGTAAAAATCGCCCGTGATGCCAATCTTGCGGCCAAAGTCGCGTGCCATGGTCAAAAGCCGTGCCATATTGTTCAGCTCGAAGCCCATGTCGGTATTGAGCAGCGTTTCATATCCTTCGCGACCGCCCCAGAACAGGTAATTTTGTCCGCCGAGCTTGACCGTGATCTCGATGGCTTTTTTGATCTGTGCTGCGGCAAAAGCAAATACGTCTGCATGAGGAGATGTGCCCGCGCCATGCATATAGCGAGGATGATTGAAGCAGTTGGCGGTACCCCAGAGCAGCTTTTTGTTGTATTTTTCCTGCAATTCCTTGAGCAGATCACTAATTTCGTCGAGATTGGCGTTGGACTCGGCAAGCGTTGCGCCCTCGGGGGCAATGTCGCGGTCGTGGAAGCAATAGTAATCGATGGACAGTTTATCCATCAGCTCAAAGGCGGCATAGGCCTTGGCGCGTGCGAGTGCCATGGCATCACGTTCACCGAAGGTCTTGTCCATGGTGCCGCGACCGAACATATCGGTACCATCAGCGCACAGCGTATGCCAATACGCCATGGAAAATCGCAAATGTTCACGCATGGTCTTACCGCCGATGATCTCGTCGGGGTTGTAGTAGCGGAAGGCGTATGGATTTTTGGTTTTTGGACCCTCATAGGCGATTTTTGGGATGCCGATGAAATATTCTTTCATGATATTGACCTCATTCCTTGCAAAATTTGAATTTATGTAGTATAATGAATCGACAAAATTTGGTTTTGGAGGCGACTATGCCCTTTTTGGAAACGTGGCATCGTATGGATGCAGATTATTTTGAGGTTGAATACGGCGAGGATTTCAGCTACCCCGCGCACATTCATCGCTGTTACGAGGCGGTGCTATTGCTTGAGGGGCAAATGCTCATCAGCGTTGACGGCGTGACCGAAACGCTGAAGGCAGGCGACGTGGCCTTTATCTGTCCCCATCAGGTGCACTCGCTCCACACGCCGACGCACAGCCGTCATAAGCTGTTTATCTTCGCGCCTGAGCTGATCGCCGCCTTCAGCCGCCCCTACGCCAAGCGCATTCCGCGCACGTTTCGGCTGACGCCGGGGCAGGGTGCACAAGGCGAGCTGTTACGCTCTCTTGAGCGGGAGGATGGACCATACGCCGTCAAGGGAGCGCTGTACTGCCTTTGCGATCTGGCAGAGCGCAAGCTGGAGTTCGTACATACCGAAACGGAGATGAGGGGAAAGGGCGGAAATATCACGCTGCTGCGCGAGATCTTGTCCTTCGTTCAGGAGAATTTCAAGGATGAATGTACTCTTTCGTCCCTGGCCCGTGCCGTGAAATACGATATGACCTATCTGTCCAAGTTTTTCACAGCCAACGTCGGCGTGTCCTTTACCTCCTACGTCACGCAGGTGAGAATCACGCACGCCAGTTATCTGTTGCTCAATACAGACCGTTCCGTCATCGATATCAGCCACGAGTGCGGTAACTGGTCGCTCCGATCCTTCAATCGCAACTTCCTTTCGCTGCGGGGCTGTACCCCCGTTGAGTACCGCGCGCGACATACGCGTTGATTTTTTCTTGGGCGGAGATGCCTTGCGGCATCTCCGCTCTTTTTTATATGGTAACGATTGCCGTTTTGCGAATATCGGCTGACGACGCACCGATGAGAAGCTCGAAGTCGCCCGGCTCGACCACCCACTCGTATCGGCGGTTGAGCAGCTTGAAGCTGTCAAAGTCCAGCTTCAGTTCGACCGTTCGGCTCCCGCCCTGCGGTACGTGTACGCGCTTGAAGGCACGCAACTCGCGGTCGGGCGTGACGATGCTCGAAACGATATCGCGGACGTAGAGCTGAACGACCTCGTCACCGTCGCACTCGCCGACGTTGCTGACGTCGACCGAGACGGTGAAGTCGTACTCACCCGTGCGCTCAATGCGTGGCTCGCTATATTCAAAGCGGGTGTAAGATAGACCGTGACCGAAGGGGAACAGCGGCGCGCGCGGCCCTTCGAGATAGTGCTCACTGCCGCCGGGCAGGCGGTTGTAGAAGCAGGGAAGCGATCCGACACCCCGAGGGAAGGAAATGGGCAGACGTCCGCCGGGACACAGCTCGCCAAATAGTGCCTCGGCAATGGCACGGGCACCGTGCTCGCCGATGAACCAACACACCAAAATGCCGTCGCACAGACCGATTTCCTCACGAAGATCGACCGGCTTGCCGTTTTGAAGCACCAGAACGATGGGAGTTCCTGCTTCTGCCACGCGACGGATGAGCTCTTGCTGGCGACCGTACAGACGCAGGTCATTGCGATCCATGCCCTCGCCGCTGGTTACCTTATCATCACCGCAGACGATGACGGCTACGTCACTTTCACGGGCAAGCTCAACGGCTTCCTCCATGCTGTCGGAGCGATTGTCCAGCGAAAGGGTCAGATTGACGCAAGCGCCCACATCAGGCAACTCGACTACGACCTCTCGGCTGACACCGTGCTCCAGATGTACCGTGCTCCAGGGCATGGACTGGCCTTCGCGGCAGCCGTCCATGATCAACTCGCCGTCAAGATAGACGCGAGCACCGTTGTTGCCCGTGAAAATGAGGCGGCCGTCAAAGCTGTCCGCACCAAAGAGAGAGCGAGTATCGGGACAAATGCGAGTGGTCATACGGACGGAATAATTGTTAAAGGGCAGATCGCGGTGGGGCTTTGCCAAAATCCATGTGAAGTTGATCTGACGCATGGTGTTCTCGCCCACGCGAGTGCCGCCAAAGCCCTTTTCGGAATAATATTCCATACGCACGCCGTCGGGATACCAGGATACGGGAATGGCATCCAGATCTTGCTCGGTAATGCTACAGCCCGAGCATTGACGGAAGGTGACATTCCCCATGGCAGACAGCTCGTCGGCAAGCGAAGGAACGCGATAGCCCCAGGGCACCGAGGAGTAGCTGCCAAGTCGCCCGACACCGCCCGACGGTCCGAGCAGCGCGATTTTGGCGTTCTTTTTGAGCGGCAGAATATTGTTTTTGTTTTGCAGTAGGGTGATGGCCTTGCGGGCGGCGTTAAGGGAGACCTTCTTATGCTCATCGCAACGAAGCACCTCGTCCTCGCGTCCCTCAGGCATATAAGGATTGTCGAACAATCCCAGCTCAAATTTGATACGCAGGATGCGCGATACGGCCTCGTCCAGCATCTCGCGGGTGATGGAGCCGTCGGCAAGATTGTCCTTCAGATTCTTACGCCAAACGGCGTTAGGGAAGTCAAAGCCCTGCACGTCAAGACCTGCCGAAAAGGCGGTGGACACGCTGTCCTTGGCACCTGCCGTCATGTGGTGGGCGTAGTGCAGACGGTCGACCGCGCCGAAGTCGGAGCGGACGTAGCCGCGCAATCCCAGACGATCCTTGAGCACCTCGCGCAGATAGTAGGGCGAGGCAACGACGCTCTCGCCGTCGATGCTGTGATAGGCGGCCATGGCATTGCAAGCGCCGGCCTGCTTGACACCCGCTTCAAAGACAGGCAAATAGTAAGTTTCGACCTCGCGCACGCCTGCGTGGAGGGGAGAGCAGTTGGTGCCGCCCTCGGGCACGCCGTGACCGACGTAGTGCTTGGGCTCGCAGGCAACGGCGCAATCGGAGGAAAGATCGCCGTGGTTCTGTTCACCTGTAATGATGGCGTAGGCCATTTTGCAAGACAAATGCGTATCCTCTCCAAAGGTTTCCTCGACACGTCCCCAGCGAGGCTCGCGAGCAAGGTCAAGATTTGGGGCCAGAATTTCGGTAATGCCCAGCGTACGAGTCTCCTTGCCGATGGCGTGACCGACGGCGTGGGTGGCTTCGGGATCGAACGTCGCACCCAAAGCAATCGGCATAGGAAAGCTGGTCGCACCGGGGTAAGAGATGCCGTGGAGCGCTTCGCCCGTGAAAATGCAAGGGATGCCCAGACGCGTTTTTTCAACGAAATAACGCTGGAGCAGATTGAGCACACGAGCATCGGAATAGACATCATGAACAAAACCCATGCCAGTCTGACCGATGGCCGCATCTACGCGATCCCATTGAAAATCAGAGGAGGGATCGAGGGCGCAGAAGTGAGCGGGGTGAACGTCCGTACCGAGCTCAACGCCGCGGATCATGTCCGTCTGGGCGATCTTTTCCTCCTCGGTCATGCGGGAGAGTAGGTCGTCGACGCGCTCTTGTATGGATAAAGTTTTGTCTTGATAGGGAAGCATAGAAGATACCGTCCTTTCAAAGGAATGTAGAGGGATCTATCATCATTATATTGCTTTTTGTGGTATTTTTCTCGACATATCAGGGGGGATATATAGACAATATTTGGTGTGACTGATTTGATTTTAAATGGGTTCTCCTTTTGGCGCTCACACTGCACTTCGTGCGCGTTCGCTGTACCGGTGTGGATGTAACTTCTTTGTCGTTCAACAAAGAAGTCACCAAGAAAGTGAACCAAGACGTTCCCTCTTGGATCTCCCTTGGTATTGCCGCTCTTCAAAGTGAAACAGGAGAAAGACATTTCATTTTTTCTGCCGCAGGGTGCGTAGTAAAAAGCAAAAGTTTTGGCTGATGCATCGTGCGTGCGGCTTCCGTATTGGCGTTTTTCTTTAAAACGCCAATACAAGGGCTGAAGTTGTATCACTTTGTGCAAACATGAGCGAAGTGATAACGAAGCGACGTTTGCACGTTGCGGGTTTCCAAAGGGCATTAGGGCCTTTGGTTCCCTTTCTTTCGCCATTTCTTTGCGGAATGACAAAGAAATGGCAACAAAGCCGATACAGCGAACGCGCGCGAAGCACCGTGTGAGCGCCTGTAGGAATCGTTGCTCAAAGTCAATAAAAAATATAAAAAGGAGGAACTTCCGCAGAAGTTCCTCCTTGAGTCTTTTCATTAACCCTGAGATTTCTTGTACTCCTCAACGATCTTGGAGGCGAATCAGGGCTTGAGATTGTCTTTGATGCGGTTCATAAATTCCGAGGCGCTGACCACCTCAACGTCGCTGTCCAACAGCGAGATCAACTTGGCTACGGCCGCCATGGTGTCACCATTGGCAACGAAGTTGCCTTCGGCATCAAGGCCCGACCAAGCGTGAACGATGATAAAGGTATAGGCATCCTCGCAGTCTATGCCGGTGGGGGCATTGTTGATGCTGTTGGCGATACCTTCGGGGTCACATCCCTTGATACTGTTCCACAAGCGATATTTTGCTGATACCACGGGGACACCGTTTGACCAGAGAATATCGCCCTTATAGCCGGCGTAGTTGGTGTAATCGGTGTAAAAAATGCCTTCAATGCCGCTTTGGGCGGTGAAAGCGTACATGTTTTGCTCGGTGAATCCGTGGTCATCCAGAACATTCATGTATTTCATGCCGCGCTTTTGCATGGTGTCGGAAAGCATTTTAGCCATATTCCACTTGGCATTTTCGTCCCAGTTGACGGGGAAGGTGTAGCCAAGGCCAGAGAGCTGCATGATAAATTCATCCATGCTCGTCTGTTCGTTAGCGTAGTGCTGCATCAAGGGCTGGGCCAGATCGCCAAAAAGGGCAGGAAGACCCCAGTTCATGGCAAAGCTGCCGCGCAACGCGGAGGAATACCAGGAGGTCTTGGTGACGTAATCGTTCAGTGTCCATTGGAGATTATCGCCGTCCGACATGACGATGCATACGGTATGTACATTATCATTTTCGACGTGCGATTTATTGGCTTCTTCCGAGGCATAGCGACTCTCGTTGACTGAGCCTTCGGCAAAGAAGGAAGAGAGAGTTGACAGATTGTAAGCGTGGTCAGCAGGTACGAGGCAGGCGTTGAGCCTTGAAAACGATTTTACGGTCTCGTATTCACCCAGCACGTTGTTCCAACCGAGAACGACGGCGCCGTTGTCCAGAAAATCAAACATGGCCGTATGCTCGTCGGCATGATTGCCGTCGTAGAAATTGAAATACGCGTCGGCCATGACGGCGTAGTCTACCAGCTTATGTGCCATGGAGGTGGGCTGCTCGACAGCGACCTTGCGAGAGAGCTGCGAGAAATATTCGCTGGAGCGCAACCATAAGTCATCCTTGTCGCGGACGTCCATGACCATAGTAAGACCGGCGTTGATCGCGGTTTTCTCGTTGGAGGGCTGTACGACCACGGCATTCAAAAGACCCGACAGGGAAATGGCGACGCTGAGCGACTCGTCGGAGCTGAGAATATAGCCGGACAGATCGCTCGCATAGTAAGCAAGCAGGGTGGCAAGCGTCCAGTCCTTTCCGTTTTCGTCTTTCTCCACGACTGCTGCACCAGCACTTTGCATATAGGGCAGATAGAGTGACCAGGAGTGGGCGCGCAGTAAGATCTGTGTGCTCGAATGTTTGGCGGCCAGGCCTTGCAAAGTACCAAGCGTCACGCCGTTGGCACCGCTGACAGCGTTGGTAAGCAACAGCGTGGTTGCCTTTTGGGGAGCGACGCTGATGGCAGAAACCCAGGGATCCGGAGCGTCAGGCGTCATGCCGGGATCATCGGGATTTGTACCGGGATCATCGGGATTTGTACCGAGATCATCGGGATTTGTACCGGGATCATCGGGATTTGTACCGGGATCATCAGGATTTGTACCGGGATCATCGGGATTTGTACCGGGATCATCAGGATTTGTACCGGGATCATCAGGATTTGTACCGGGATCCTGGTGGTTCTTGTTCGAATTGTGGTGAGAGCAGAAGCACAGCAGCAGGATGCTGAGAGACAACGCAAGCGTGAGGGCTAAAATTCGTTTGACTTTTTGGAACAGCATATCATCATTCCTTTATAAATGTAAAAATATAGGCGGAAAAAATAGTGTATCTATCCCTTAGGAGCAAGCAGGGGAACTTCCGCAGAAGTTCCCCTTTCGAGAGTGTTATTAACCCTGGGATTTCTTATATTCCTCGACGATCTTGGAAGCGATCATGTTAGGAACCACGTCGTAGTTGGTTACCTTGAACGCATATACACCACGACCCTGCGACATAGCGCGCAGTGCGATGGGGTAATCCATCATCTCGGACTTGGGAGCGATAGCCGTAACAACGGTGTAGCCCTTCTTCTTGGCGTCGGGCTCCATGCCCATAACGCTGCCGCGGCGCTTGTTCAAGTCACCGATGACGTCACCAACCATGCCGTCCGGAACGGTGATGAGTGCTTCGCCAACCGGCTCAAGCAGTACGGGAGCTGCCATTTCCAGGCACTTCTTGTAGGCCAGGGATGCAGCGGTCTTGAAGGAAAGCTCATCCGAGTCAACGGCGTGGTAAGAACCGTCGTACAGATCGGCTGCCAGGCAGGTCATCGGGAAACCGGCAACGCCCTTGGCCATAGCATCCTGCAGACCCTTTTCAACTGCGGGGTAGAAGTTCTTCGGAACGGTACCGCCAACAACGGATACGCTGAAGGTCAGACCCTCAGCCTCGCCGGGCGCAAAGCGAATCTTAACGTGACCGAACTGACCGGAACCACCGTTCTGCTTCTTATGACGACCTTCGACGTCGCAGGGCTTGGTGATCTTTTCACGGTAAGGAATGCGAGGCTTGTCAAAGCGAACGTTAACGCCAAAGCGAGCCTTGAGG
>JAFVZV010000169.1 GCA_017507985.1 Clostridia bacterium | reverse complement strand
GGTGCGGTTTCCGCAGGTGACGAGGCTATCGGCACTCTTATTGCGGACGCTATGGAGAAGGTTACCGCCGACGGCGTTATTACGGTCGAGGAGTCCAAGAGCGCCGACACCTATTCCGAGGTTGTCGAGGGTATGCAGTTTGACCGCGGTTATTTGTCTCCCTACATGGCCACCGATATGGATAAAATGGAAGCGGTTCTTGACGACGCTCTCATTCTGATCACCGACAAAAAGCTGTCCAACATTCAGGACATTCTGCCCTTGCTTGAGCAGATCGTTCAGGCAGGCAAAAAGCTGCTCATCATCGCCGAAGACGTCGAGGGCGAGGCTCTGACCACTTTGGTGCTCAATAAGCTGCGCGGAACCTTTGTTTGCGTCGCTGTCAAGGCTCCCGGCTTTGGCGACCGCCGCAAGGAAATGCTGCGCGACATCGCCATTCTGACGGGCGGTGAGGTCATCTCCTCCGAGCTTGGCCTGGAGCTCAAGGACACGACACTTGGTCAGTTGGGTATGGCTCGTCAGGTCAAGGTCAATAAGGAAAACACCATTATCGTCGGCGGTGCAGGTGAGACGGACGAGATCAAGGCACGTATTGCGCAGATCAAGTCCGCCATTGAAACCACCACCTCTGATTTCGACCGCGAGAAACTGCAGGAGCGCCTTGCTAAGTTGGCCGGCGGTGTTGCCGTTATCAAGGTCGGTGCCGCTACCGAGGCTGAAATGAAGGAAAAGAAGCTCCGCATTGAGGACGCTCTCAACGCCACCCGCGCGGCTGTTGAAGAAGGTATTGTTGCAGGCGGCGGTACGGCATATCTGAATGTCATCGCTGACGTTGCCGCATTGATCGACCTGACCGAAGGCGATGAGCGCACAGGTGTTCGTATCGTGCTCAAGGCCTTGGAAGCTCCCGTTCGTCAGATTGCGACCAACGCAGGCGTCGACGGCTCTGTGATCGTCGACAAAATTCTCAATTCGGGCAAGGTCGGCTACGGCTTTGACGCTTACAACGAGGTTTACTGTGACATGATGACCACGGGCATCGTTGACCCCACCAAGGTCACCCGTTCCGCACTTCAGAACGCGGCTTCCATCGCGTCTGTCATCCTGACCACCGAGTCGGTTGTGGCAAACCAGAAGGAAGAGGCTCCCGCAGCAGCGGCTGCCGGCATGGGCGGCGGCATGGGCGGTATGTATTAATCGCATAACATGCTTACGAGGGAACTCCACAAGAGCTCCCTCGTTTTTTATCGGTTGACAAAGCAAAAAAAGCGTGATATACTATATAGTCAGAGAACAAAACTACTCACGGGAGGTTTCTCCATGAACTTACAGAATTTCAGCCTACTCTACCCCACCGAGGCGGCACAGCAGGCGCACTATGCGGGCAAAGATGCCCCCAATATTCCCATGCTTGTACTGGACGAGTTGGGTCTGACCCAGATTTTTGATCTGCGCAATTGCGATCTGTCTGACTTTTTCACCATGGACCCCACCGTCATCTCCTACCGCCAGGATACCTTCCGCGATATGATGAACAATCCCGCCATCGCGCGTATGTTCAATAAGCTCATTCCCGTGCTGACCGATATTATGGAGCTGCGCAGACTTGAAGCCGACAGCGGAAATACGGGAGACTATCTGTCAAGCCTTACCGAGATCGAGCTGTATATTTCAAGCATTGAGATTTTGCATGAAGGGCTGTCGCAAGTCAGTGCAAATTTGAAAGGACAAGCTTTTTTGACGCTGGCTGAGCGTATCACGGAGTTAGCCGAAAGCGACTACTACCGCGAGCTCAATCAAAAGCTGGGCGAATTGACCGACCGCGTCCGCGAGATTCGAAGCGTGACCATCGGCGTTAACCTCGACCCCCAGCTCCGTCCCACCCACGCAGGTGTGCTGTCCATCAATCCCGAGCCCTTCCGCTCGGGCGACGTACTGGAAAAGATCCTGCGTCTGAATTTTAAGGACGACGAATATACCTGCATCGCTGACCTCGTTCCCTTTGGTAAGAAGCAATCCGAAAACCAAAAAATGGCCCTCTCATTGGCCTTCAATTCGGCCATCAACGAGGTGTACAAGTCCTCGCTCCGCTCCTGGAAGCGCATCGTACAGGCCTACGTTTTGGAAAACACTGACTTTCTTTTGGGACTTCTTCCTGAGTTTGAATTTCTGACCAAAGGCACCGAAATGCTGCACGCGCTGGAGGATAAAGGCTGTCCGCTCTGTACGCCCGACATCCGTCCTATGGACGAGCGCGCCTTTGTGGCTAAGGAGTTGTATAATCCCGAAGTTGCGCTTCGCATTCAGGACGACATTGTTCCCAACGACGTGATCTTCGACGACAAGGCCATGATCTACGTGCTGACAGGCCCCAACCGCGGCGGTAAATCGGTCATTACCTGCGCGATTGGTCTGGCGCTCGTTATGATGCAGCTTGGTATGTTCGTACCCGCCGAGAGCGCGACGCTCAGCCCTGCTGACGCGATCTTCACCCACTTCCCATCGGGTGCCGAGGATACAATTGACAAGGGACGCTTGGGCGAGGAATGCGCCCGTCTTGGCGAAATCTTCGACCAGGTAACGGCCCACTCGCTGGTGCTGCTGGACGAGTCGCTGTCCTCGACTGGCTCGTACGAAGCGTCGTATATCGCCGCCGAGGTACTGGCAGGACTTTCCCTGGTCGGCTGTCGCTGTCTGTTCTCGACCCACCTGCACGAGCTGGCGGCCGAGCTTGACAACATCGCCGCTCGCACCAAGGGCGCGCCCATCGATACGCTGGTGGCAGGCATTGAGGGTGAGGGCAAGCGTTCCTTCAAGATCATTCGTGCCAAGCCCGACGGCAAGAGCTACGCCCGCGACATTGCAAACAGATACGGACTGACATATGAAAATATTGTGAAGAAAGTGGAAAGTAAATAAGAGACGGACGTGGGGGAACTTCTTTTGAGAAGTTCCCCC
>JAFVZV010000168.1 GCA_017507985.1 Clostridia bacterium | reverse complement strand
CTGTGCGACAGCGCAAAGCCGGCCTTCATCAGCATATCTTTTGTTTCGGCAAGGGAAAGTTCCAGTGAAATCGCAAAGGCAAGAACGGTCGGCTTTGAAGGCTTGTAGTTCACGTCGCTGCGGATTTTAGAGAACAGCTTCCGGTCAATGTTAGCCTTTTTATAGCACTGTGCATCGGTCATTCCCCTCTCGTCGATCTTGCGGAGAAGCATCTCGGAAAAGCTTTCATCCATCTGCGAAAGCGCATCGTCAAGCCCACTACCGACTGCCATTGCCTTGCACTCACAAGACTCGTCCATCGCCATAAACGGCTTCCTTTGAGCGTTCATACGGAAACGTTCACGGCGCGCATCGGTATGCTCATCCACGTAATGATCATCTATGTATTCGGCAATGTCGGAAAACAGCTTCTCGCCGATCTGATATGCTGCTTTGTCGAAAATCACGATGTACACGGTCATCTCGTTTTCGAGGAGAAAGCTGCTGATCATATCGATCGCAACCTTCAGCGCCTTGTCCTTTGGGTAGCCGTATACGCCCGACGAAATCAGTGGAAACGCCACCGATTCACAGCCATACTCCTTTGCAAGCAGTAAGGAGGTTTTATAGCAACTTTCAAGGTATGCTTGCTCGCCTTGATTTCCGTCCTTGTAGATTGGACCGACGGTATGTATGACGTATTTTGCCGGCAGGCGGTATCCTTTTGTTATCTTGGCACATCCCGTCTTGCAGCCGCCAAGCGTGCGGCATTCGGCAAGGAGTTCAGCTCCGGCGGCACGATGAATACATCCGTCAACACCTCCGCCGCCGAGCAGAGATTCATTGGCGGCGTTGACAATCGCATCCACCTGCATTTTTGTTATATCGTTTCGTATGATTTGTAGCGGCATATATACTCCTTTTTTCGTTTCTTATTCGGTTTAATCACATCAACACTTCATCACCGTTTGGTCGGCACCATCCCCACTTCTTCAATCGCGTACAGCGGCAGATTGATGAGCCAATCTTCCTCTTTGTAGTCCGCCATTGAGGTGCGGATGGAGCATTCGGGGGTAAATTTTTCTCTGTAAGTCTTGAGGCTCTTTGTCTGCAGATTGATCTCCGCCTGAACCTCGACGGGAATGACCTGCTCGCCGTTGTCGATGACAAAATCGATCTCGCAGGAACCGCGGTCGTTGGTGTAGTAGTATACGCCCAGATCCTCGATGGTTTTCAGCTGCTGGTAAACGTACTGCTCGGTCAAAGCACCCTTGAATTCTACAAAGAGATCATTGCCGTCAAGGAGCGTACTTCCGCGAAGTCCCGTCATACAGCCGAGGAGTCCCACGTCAACCACGAACAGCTTGAACGCTTTCAAATCCTCGTATGCTTTCAGCGGAATGCCTGCGGTGTTCACACGGCTGACCTTGTGGACGAGTCCGCAATCGGAGAGCCACATCAGTGCGGTTTCGTAATCTTTCGCACGGCTGCCCTCACGGACAAGACCGTAGATAAATTTTTTATTCTCCTTGGCAAGCTGAGAGGGGATACTGTTCCAGAGCATACGGATTTTTGGTACGATTTCGTGAGGTGCGTGCTTGGAAAAATCCTGTTCATAGGCG
>JAFVZV010000167.1 GCA_017507985.1 Clostridia bacterium | reverse complement strand
AGGTCGACACGGTAACAAGGGTGTCGTTTCCCGCATTCTGCCTCCCGAGGATATGCCTTTCTTGCCCGACGGTACGCCGCTGGATATCGTTCTGAACCCTCTGGGCGTTCCTTCGCGTATGAACATCGGACAGGTGCTTGAGGTTCACCTCGGTATTGCCGCACGCAAGCTGGGCTGGAAGATCATGACTCCCGTATTTGACGGTGCAAACGAGAAAGACATTCTCGAGTTCCTCAAGGCGGCAGGTCTGTACCGCGACGTTTTCCCGTTGGAGAATGCCGAGGTAAGGATCTGTATGAGGAAGTCACAGATGCTGAGGGCAAGAAGGACCTTCGTCTTCTGTCCGCAGACGAGCTGCTTAACAAAGAATTTATCGATACGTTGCGTGCCGAAAAGCGTCTGAAGGTTATCGACGGTAAAACGGTACTGTACGACGGACGTACGGGCGAGCCTTTTGACAACCCTGTTACAGTCGGTATCATGTACTATCTGAAGCTGCACCACCTGGTCGACGATAAGATCCACGCACGTTCCAACGGTCCGTACTCGCTGGTTACCCAGCAGCCTCTGGGCGGTAAGGCTCAGTTTGGCGGTCAGAGATTCGGTGAGATGGAGGTTTGGGCACTCGAGGCTTACGGTGCCGCCTACACGCTGCAGGAGATCCTGACGGTCAAGTCGGACGATATCAACGGTCGTCGTCGTGCATACGAGGCGATCATCAAGGGACAGAACATCCCCACGCCGGGCGTTCCCGAGTCCTTCAAGGTGCTTGTCAAGGAGCTGCAGTCGCTGGCGCTTGACGTTCGTGTACTCAATGCCAAGGGCGAGGAGATCCAACTCTCCACGCTGTGCAATGAAGATGAGCCCGTACCTTATGCCAAGGCCGATATCAAGGCGCTTGACGAGCTGATGGGTGGCGAAAGCGTCGAAACGGACGATCTGCTGGATTCCTTCCAGATCGAGCACGAGGACGGCGATGACAGCCTGATCGCGGATGAGGACGAGGATTCTTTGTACGGTGATATTTACGAAGATGAATCGGCCGACGACGATTATTACGGCGATGATAACTGATAAGGGAGTGTAAGAAGAATGGCTGTAGAGCGTAACGAATTTTCTTCGATTAAAATCGGTCTTGCCTCTCCGGAGATGATCCGTGAGTGGTCCTATGGTGAAGTAACCAAGCCGGAGACCATCAATTACAGAACCCTCAAGGCAGAAGTCGGAGGCTTGTTCTGCGAGCGTATTTTTGGTCCGACTAAGGATGGCGCTTGTATGTGCGGCAAGTATAAGAACTCGCACACCAAGGAAGTCATCAAGTGCGAAAAGTGCGGCGTTGACGTAACCACCAAGAAGGTGCGTCGTGAGCGTATGGGTCATATTGAGCTTGCTTGCCCGGTGTCTCACATCTGGTATTTCAAGGCGATCCCCTCTCGCATGGCACTGATTCTGGATATTTCCCCCAAGCTGCTCGAGCAGGTGCTGTACTTTGCCGAGAACGTTGTGCTGGATCCCGGTACGACGCCCCTGGTAAAGGGCACGGTGCTGTCCGAAAAGCAGCTTGAGGAATACCGTGAAATGTATGCAAATGCATTCCGCGTCGGTATGGGCGCGGAAGCGATCAAGGAGCTGCTGCAGAGCATCGATATCGAGGCACTGTCGCATGAGCTCAAAACTGACCTGGTCACCGCGACCGGTCAGAAAAAGACGCGCATCATTAAGCGTCTGGAGGTTGTTGAGGCCTTCCGCAAGTCGGGTAACCGTTTGGATTGGATGATTCTGGACGTTGTTCCCGTTCTGCCTGCGGATATTCGTCCTATGGTTCAGCTGGACGGCGGCCGCTTTGCTTGTTCCGACTTGAACGAGCTGTACCGTTGTGTCATCAGCCGTAACAACCGTTTGAAAAAGTTGCTCGAGATCCGCACCCCTGAGATCGTGGTGCGTAACGAAAAGAGAATGCTGCAGGAGGCTGTTGATGCTCTGATCGACAACGGTCGCCGCGGTAAGCCTGTTACGGGCGCGTCCAACAGACCCTTGAAGTCGCTCTCTGAAATGCTCAGAGGTAAGCAGGGTCGCTTCCGTCAGAACCTGCTCGGTAAGCGTGTTGACTATTCCGGTCGTTCGGTTATCGTTGTTGGTCCTAACCTCAAAATCTATCAGTGCGGTCTGCCCAAGGAAATGGCGATCGAGCTGTTCAAGCCCTTTGTTATTAAGAGACTGGTCGAGATGCAAAAGGCTACCAACGTCAAGGATGCACAGAAGAAGATTGACAAGGCATACGAGAACTCCTGCGTTTGGGATGCTCTCGAGAACGTTATCAAGGAGCACCCCGTGCTTCTGAACCGTGCACCTACACTGCACCGTCTGTCCATTCAGGCGTTCGAGCCCGTGCTGGTTGAAGGCCGTGCCATCAAGCTGCACCCGCTGGTATGTCCTGCATTTAACGCTGACTTCGACGGTGACCAGATGCCTGTACACGTTCCTCTGTCCGCAGAGGCACAGGCTGAGGCAAGATTCCTCATGCTCTCCGCAAACAACCTGCTCAAGCCCATGAACGGTCGTGCCGTTACGGTTCCTTCGCAGGATATGATCCTGGGTTCGTACTACCTGACCATGCTCAAGGAGGGCGAGCCGGGTGAGGGGCACTACTTCCGCGATTACAATGAGGCGCTGATGGCATACACCAACGGCGAGCTCGGCTTGCATGCGCTTTGTAAGGTTCGTGTTTCTAAGGAGATCGACGGTGTTGTTCGCTACAAGATCATCGAAACAACGTTGGGGCGCTTGATCTTCAACCAGCCTATTCCTCAGGATCTGGGCTTTGTCGATCGCTCGAACCCCGAAAATGCGTTCAAGCTGGAAATCGAATTTGTAACCAAAAAGAAGCAGCTCGGTCAGATCATCGACTTCTGTATCAAGAAGCACGGTGCGGCAGAGTGTGCACAGATGCTGGATGCGATCAAGGAAATGGGCTACAAGTATTCGACCCGTGCCTCCTTCTCCATCTCGGTATACGACATGACCATCCCCAAGGAAAAGCCCGCATATTTGGCAGAGGCGCAAAAGAAGGTCGATATCATCTTCAAGCACTATCTGCGCGGTGAGCTGTCTGAGGAAGAGCGCTATAACAACGTTATCAAAATCTGGGAGCAAACGACGGGGGATGTTACGGCGGCGCTGCAAAACAGCTTCTCCACCTATAACCCCATTAAGATCATGTCTGATTCCGGTGCCCGTGGTTCGATCGCTCAGATGCGTCAGCTGGCAGGTATGCGAGGGCTTATGTTCTCAACCGACGGTAAGACCATCGAAATTCCCATTAAGTCCAACTTCCGCGAAGGTATGAAGATCCTCGAGTACTTCATGGGTGCAAAGGGTTCGCGTAAATCGCTGTCCGATACCGCACTTCGTACCGCAGACTCGGGTTATCTGACTCGTCGTCTTGTTGACGTTTCGCACAACGTTATTATCCGCGAAGAAAAGTGTGATACGACCAAGGGTGCTTGGGTCAACGCCATCGTAGATGAAAAGGATAAGAACGTACTTGAATCTCTTGAGGACCGTATCGTTGGTCGTTACACCATCGGCGAGGTCGTCAATCCCACCACGGGTGAGGTTATCGTCGGCGATGACGAGATGATTTCCGAGGAACAGGCAGCTGCCATCGTTAAGGCAGGCATCGACAAGGTATATATCCGTACAGTCATTCAGTGCCATGCCAAGGACGGTATCTGTGCTCGTTGCTACGGTGCTGACCTGGCTTCCGGCTTGCCTGTTAACGTCGGTGAGGCTGTCGGTATCATCGCGGCGCAGTCCATCGGTGAGCCCGGTACCCAGTTGACCATGAGAACCTTCCACTCCGGTGGTGTCGCAGGTTCGGATATTACCCAGGGTCTGCCTCGTGTCGAAGAGCTGTTTGAGGCTCGTCAGCCCAAGAAGCCGGCCATTATGACCGAGCATTCGGGTGTGGCCCGCATTCAGGTCGGCGAGATGCCCGGTATCAACGAGGTTCACATTCACTCCGAGGAAACGGGTGAGCTGGTCAAGTACGTCATTCCTTATGGTATGCGTTTGGCGATTTTGGACGGCGATCATGTTGTTCGCGGTCAAGGCCTGACAGACGGTAACAAGGCCCCTGCAGATATTATGCGTATTCTGGGTCTGAATGCCGTTTATGAATATATCATCAAGGAGATTCAGCGCGTTTACCGTTCGCAGTCTTGTGACGTAAACGATAAGCATATCGAGATCATCGCTCGTCAGATGACGCGCAAGATGCGCATTGAAGACAACGGTGACACGGATCTGTTGCAGGGTGCACTGGTCGACATTATGGAGCTTGAGGAGGCAAACAATGCCATCGAGGCTCGTGTCAATGCCGGTGAGGATGCCCTCAAGCCCGCTGTTGGTAGCCCTGTTCTGTTGGGTATCACCAAGGCATCGTTGCAGACCACCTCGTTCATGTCGGCAGCGTCCTTCCAGGAGACCACCAAGGTACTCACCGAGGCGGCAATCTGCGGTAAGGTCGACCATCTGTGCGGCTTGAAGGAGAACGTTATCATCGGTAAGCTCATTCCCGCAGGTACGGGTCTGGCTTGCTACCGTGGTATCGAGGTCAAGCGCAATGAAGAATCTGAAGATGCAGATGAGCTGTTGGACGGCGAATTCGCCTCTGTTGTTGCTCAAGCTGAATAATAAACAAAAAAAGAGAGAGTCGAAATTTCGACTCTCTCTTTTTTTGTTGAAATTTAGATTTTTTTCATCTCGAATTCCAGTGTAAGAAGACCACAGGGGCGCAGATCAAAGGGTAGAGTTCCGTCTGCCAGTGACAGCTCGCGGAGTCTGTCCTCGGCCAAATTGGTCTCGTAGGCGGCTGTGGGGGTCATGGCCGTCGTACCGACGCGAAGTGTACCCTGCGATGCGGTCTTGCCTCGATTGAGCAAGCGAATGATGAGGGTGTCGCGGTGATATGCCTTTTTGAAGGCGGTGATTTCAATGTCACCATCTGCTGTCAGCGTCAAGGCACTGCCGACATTGGGCAGGTCGGAGGCGGGAGAGATATAATCAGTCATAACAGACACCTCGCTCTGACGATTGAGAACGCACATGGGGGTGAGCAAAGCTTGTGTGACATGAGGTCGTGCCTCGGCGGGATCGCAACCGTGAGGAATGAGAGAAAGAGTATAGGTGATGGGGGTGTCGAGTGTCTGACCCTTATGCATGACGTAGCGTGGGTTGGCGAAGGCGCCCACATCGATCATTTCGGTGGCGCGTAGCAGTGTCAAGGCAAGAGCGCGTGAGCGATTGTCGGTGCACTCGTATTCGTAAATGCCTGCGGCGGCAACGGTCAGACCGCAGTTCTCGCCCGTAACGTCGCAGAAGTCCTGCATGGGGGCGGTGGGATAGGGTTGCTCGTGCAACTCAAGGTCGAGCTCCTTATGGATGGTGCGCTCGACGGTATCAAAGGGCTGACCGCTGCGCGAGAGCGTTGCCTTTTCCAGATAGGTGGGGAAGAGGGCGCGCAGGCGGTGGTTGCGGGCGTGGTTATTGACCGTCAGCTTGATATCGATGCGGCGAGCGTCCTTTGTCAGTGTCAGCACGGCGGTGACTTCTACGCTGCCGACAAGGTCAGCGCGACGGGAGCGATTGTCCTTCAGGCCATCGGGGATGGTAAGCGTCTGGGCAATTTCAAAGGCGGCGCCCAAGGGGGTGTCGTACAGCATTCGCACCGAGGCGGCATTGGCCGTTGAGAGATAGGTGCGGCGATCGTTGAAGGGTGTTATGTGGACGTAGCAGTTATCGGCATCGCCGCTGTCCTCAAGGAGCAGCTGAGAGGGATAGGTCTTACCCGTGATCTTATCCAAGAGATCGAAGGTGCCGTTTGGGTTGATGGTGATGCGCAGATGCTCATTTTCCATGGTGGCGGGGGCAGATACGAAATAGTAAGGCTCCAGATTTCGCTTGCAACGCGAGAGGGGATTTCCTTGTACGAAGTTCAAGCGAATATATCCCATGGCAGGAATGCTGTCGGCGTACACAAGACCTGAAACGTAGGTTGCAGGCGTGCGAGTGGGATGACCGAGACGAGGATTGTAGCGCACATCCTGCACGTCGTCCTTTTCAAGCAGAACGTGAGGAATGACCGTTCCGTTCTCATCGGTCAGATGGAAGTTGGCATTGCCAAAACCGCGGGGAATATCAAACGAGAAAGGAACGACACCACGCATAGGCGTCGAAGTCGGGTTGAACAGATACATAGCGGGCGAGCGGTCGCCGTGTGCCATGAGGCCGCGCAAAGACTCCTGAATTGTCAACTCGGCAAGCGAGGCGGCGGAGCGGTAGCGCGTCATGACCTCCTCGAACACTTCATCGACCGAGGTGCAGCCAAGAGAATCGTGCGCGTGGTTTTCCAATACGTATCTCCAGGCGCGCTTGATTGCCCAGTCAGGGTAAGCCTCACCCTGAAGCCAAGCCATTGCACAAAGAGGCTCGAGCGAGTGCTCCAGCAGATTTTCGGTGTCGTAGTTGGCCTTCTTCTGGACAGGATGGCAGGCGTGGGTTGATTCCAACACGTCCTCTCGAGTATACATGAGCTCGCCATGAACAGTGGTCATTTCAAGGCCGCGCTCCGCGTAGTCGCGCTCGACGGCAGCGGTAAAGCCCTCGGGCGTGTCTTGCTTGACGCGCAGGTCGGGATACAGGGCATTGACACGGTCGATGACGGAGAGAATATCGGGCTGTGCCCAGGAATGGTCGATGCCATTGAGCCAAAGCAGATGCGTTGTGTCGGCGTTGGGCTCGCGCAGACGACGCAGGCTCTCAACGCGAGAGCGAAGTCCTGCTCGCTTGATATCATCACCGTCGACGGTTTCGATAAAGTCGTCCTCGCACGAGGGAAGTGCGGTTGCCTCGCCATAGCCATCGTTGGAATAAAACAGCGTGACGGCACTGCCGTCGGGAGATTGCCATTTAACGGCACTGCGGCTGTTCTTGGGCAGGCCGCGCCAGGCGATTGCACCCGAAATGCCAAAGCCCTGCAGAATCTGGGGCGTTTGCGAGGCGTGACCAAACTCGTCGATCTCATAGCTGACCCGCATGACCGGTCCCAGCTTTTCTGTCTCGGCAATGCCGTGCTGGAGGTTACGGATCATGGCCTCGCCCGAGATGAGGGTTTCCAAGGGTTGGGTATACCAAGGACCGACCTTAAGTCTGCCCTCGGCCATCCATGCCTTGATGCTCTCGGTCGCCTCGGGGCGAATGACGAGATAGTCCTCGAGCATGGCGTACTGACCGTCCATGACGAAGGTGTAATCGGGTTGCGTTTTCATAATGTCGACCAGTCGGTCCATCAGCGGCACCAGACGGGCGAGATATTGTTCGTGTGACATATACCATTCGCGGTCCCAGTGAGAGTTGGACAGCAGGTGAATATCGTATGCTTTCGTATCAGCCATAATCAGGCTCCTTTCAACAAAAGGATGGTTGCTTCTATTGTAGCAGAAAACAGTAAGAATTGCAACGGTGGATGTGTATTTTTCTTGCTTTTTTCAGAATTGCGTTGCTGGAATTTATTTTTTTATAAATTTTTCAAAATGCTGTTGCTTTTTCTGTGGACGTATCGTATTATTAATGTGATATGACAGCGAAAGGAAGGCTACGAGAAAAATACATATTGTTTTGTTTCTTATCGGTGTGCTTTTCTGTTAGTGGGTTGTTGCCTTGTTTGCTTTTTTCTGCTCATATCTGCCTTGCTTTTTCGGATGCGCGTATCTGCATGGTATGATCAGCGCGTGTTCGCAAATGATATCATTTTCATAGGTCATGCGGACTTGCAGCGCAAGTCCTTATGGTATATAAATTCAAATAAAAAACGGAGGAACATCATTATGAAAAAAATTCTTTGCGCGCTGCTCGCGCTATTGCTGTTGATCGGCTGTACCTTTACGTTCGCTTCTTGCAACACGCCGAATGACCAAAAGCCAAACGACACACAACAGGGCGAGAATGAAGACGACAAGAAGCAAGAAGAAGGGGAAGATCAGAAGGACATCGTGATCCCCGAGGACTATGTGGTGTATGATGATGGCAAGATCTCGTTTGCGTATCCGAAAAATTGGACCAAGCAGAACGGTTCTGTTGTCATCTTGACGGGGACGAACGGCAATAACATCACCGTCGTTTATGAGCCTAAAACCAATATGTATGATGATCTGACAATAGAATCGTTTAACAGTATGTTCAAGCCTGCGTATGAATCTATGGGACTGACTGTCAGCAACGTTAAGATCCAAAAGACCAAGACCAACGGTTTGAATATCGTTCAGATCAGCCATAATACCAAGAACGACACCGCGACGATGAAGCAGACACAGTATGTTACAACGCTGGGAGACAGAACCTACACGATAACCGTGACCGAGGTTGCTTCCGATGCGAAGTTAGTGTCGACGGTACTGGAGACGCTCAAAGGCGTTGAAAAATAAAGCAAATTAAACACAAACGAGCAGTGCAAGGGTACTGCTCGTTTTTGCTGCCGTATAAGAGGAGACAAACGGGGTATGTTATTGTTAGACAGGAGGTGGCGTATGATCACTATATTTATTCGCACGTTGCTCATCTATCTGATGATCACAGGAGCAATGCGGCTGATGGGTAAGAGGCAGATCGGACAGCTTGAGGTGTCAGAGTTGATTACGACGCTGTTGCTTTCCGAGATTGCGACGCTGCCCATCGAAAATCCCGACGTACCGCTGCTTCACGCCATCGTGCCCATCGTGACGCTGTTGACGTTGGAGGTGTGCATGGCTCTTTTGCTCTCGCGGCATCCGCGTCTGCGACGCAAGATTGAGGCACCGCCTAGTATGCTGATCCGTGACGGCAGGCTGGATCAAGGGGAACTACTCCGCAATCGGCTTTCGATCGATGAGCTGTTTGCAGGGCTGCGACAGCAGGGTATTGGTGACCCTTGCGAGGTAGCGTATGCTATTTTGGAAAAGAACGGACAACTATCGGTCATTCCCAAAGAAGAGCATCGTCCTGCCACGCCTTCGGATCTTTCACTTTCAGTCAAGCGAGAAGGAATGATGCATCTGCTCGTCAGCGACGGCGTGGTGAATGAATACAATATGAAGCTGCTCGGCTGGAATCAAACACGACTGGACGCTTTGCTCAAAAAGAAAAAGACACGGCAACAGGATGTGCTGTATCTTTTGTGTAATGATGCGGGGAGAACCGAGCTTTTACGAAAGGAGAACGTGACATGAGGGCGGTGCGTATATCGTTGGTCTTATTTGTATTGATGCTCGTCATGATCATGGGTAGTATGATCATGAATCGCTATGTCAGCGGAACGATGCAAGCACTGGTCGAAGCACTGCCTGCGTTCCCCGATGAACAAGCCCTTTCTTCCATTCATGAGCTAACGGCTTTTTGGAGGCGATGGCGGGGATGGATGCGCCCGACCATGAATCAGACTGTCTGGCGAACGGTCAATGATCTGGTGGGAGATCTTGACGTTTACACGCCGCTGCTTGATGCGGGAGTACCCGAATATGTGGGGGCGCGTGAGCGGTTACTTGCTGCTATTGAAGAAATGAGCCGCCCTGAACGGGCGGCTCTTGAAAACTTGATTTAGATTGATCAGTTCAACACAAAAAAGATCACGAGGGCAACCTGCCAAGCAAGTCCCAGCACGTTGACGACCCAAAAATACCAATGCTTTGTCTTGTGATGAAACAGTTTCATACCAAGCAACGCGCCAACGGCACCGCCGCAAAAGCCAAGACCGAGCAGTACGGCCTCTTTGGTGCGCCAAACGCCTTTTTTTGCCTTTCGCTTATCCAGACCATAGGCGGCAAACGCGATGATGCTGATGATCAGCATAGCAACCAATGAGATAATGTAGGGGGGCATGGGGGAATCCTCCTTATGTATTGATGATGTCAGTATACTGCATTTTATTGGCTTTGTCAAGATGACTGTTGAGGGAGCAACGTATGAATTTTCAAAAAAATGTTGACATATCAACATGAATGTGTTATAATATCATGCGTTCGTGCGGTTTTTCGCGGCGAGCAAATCAAAAAGAGTGCTATGAAATTTGTATATAACATGACCAACGAGGTGTAATTATGAAACCTTATGCATTGAATCCAACCATTGAATATCGCGACGTACAGCAGCTATTGCAGGGTGCGGCTACCATTTACGGCAACGATATTGCCTATTCCTACCGTGTATCCCCCAGTGATGCAGAGTCGGTCAAGGTATCCTTTATCCAACTCAGGGATCAGGTGAGAGATCTGGCAGACGCGCTACTGGCGTTGGGTTGTCACGGCAAGCATTGTGCCATTGTGGGCAAGCTGTCCTTTTCTTGGATTAAGCTGTATTATGCGCTACTTTCGATTGGCGCAGTGGTCGTTCCGCTTGACCGCGAGTGGAGCGGCGAAGAGCTGGCAACGACTGTGGCATTTGCCGATTGTGAATTTTTGTTCCATGACGCAGACATTGGTGCCAAAGCAGAGGCTGTTTTGGCAAATTCCGATTGTCAGGTCAAGGCGCGCTACACCATTGGCGGTGAAGGTGAGAACACTGTCGCTGCTCTGGAAGCACAGGGAGCGGCAATGGAGCAAAAACCTGAGCTTCCCGTAATCGATCCCGATGTGTGTGCCGAAATCGTCTTTACATCGGGTACGACAGGTAAGGGCAAGGGTGTCATGCTGTCCCAACACGCGATTTTAACGGATATTGCGGGCGGTATGGAATATATATCTGTCAGCAAAAAGACTATGGCGGTGCTCCCGCCCCATCACACCTTTGGTACGACGGTCAATATGATCGGTCATATGCTTGTGGGGGCTGAGGTATATCTTTCTTCGGGGTTGCGGTATATTCAAAAGGAACTCAAAGCCGAGCAACCGGAGCATTTGATCCTGGTGCCGCTGTATCTGGAAACATTTTACCGTAAGATTCTTGCCAACGTCAAGGAGACGGGCAAGGAGAATATTCTGTCCTACATGATGAAGGTGAGCAACGGTCTGCGCCATGTCAAGGTCGACTTGCGCGAAAAGCTGTTTGGTTCCATTTTGTCGGTCTTTGGCGGCAAGCTCAAGCTGGTCATTTGCGGCGGCGCCCCCTTGAACGCTGACATCATTCACGCGTATGAGAGCTGGGGCATCAGTGTGCTCAATGGCTACGGCATTACGGAGTGTGCTCCCTTGCTGTCGGTCAATCGCAACAAGGAGCGTGTTCCCGGCAGTGTCGGTCGCGTGCTTCGCTGTGCGGATATGATCATTGCCGATCCCAATGAGGACGGTGAGGGCGAGATTCGTGTCAAGGGCCCCAACGTTATGATGGGTTACTACAAGGACGAAGCGGCTACCGCGGCAGCGTTTGACGAAAACGGCTATTTCCGTACGGGAGATTACGGAAAGATCGAAAACGGTATTTTGACTATTACCGGCCGACTCAAAAATCTCATCATTCTGTCCAATGGTAAAAACGTTTATCCCGAGGAAATTGAGACGGAGCTGTGTGCGACAGGCGGTATTTTGGAGATCGTTGTTTACGAGGGGCAGAGCAAGCGCGGCAGCGCATACAATACCATTGTAGCCGAGATCTATCCTGACAATGAGTATATCAAGGCCAACAATATTGAGGACGTGTCTGCATATTTGAAGGAAAAGATCGACGAATACAACCGCACGGCAACGGCGTATAAGAAGGTTGGCATGCTCAAGGTCAGAAAGGAAGAATTCCCTAAGAATACTTTACGTAAGATCAAAAGATTTGAGCTGGATCGCACCATTAAGTAATAAGCGAAGCAAAAGGATATAGAACATGGAATCAGAACGTTTTAACCAATTTGTACAGTTGATCGAAAGTGTGCATAAAAGTGTCAACAAGATCAAGCTGTCCATTGCTCCCACACTTGGGGTCAAGAGTGTCCATGTGTTTTGGCTGTATGAACTGCTTTCGCACCCCGACGGATTGACGGCAGCAACGCTGGCTTCCAAAAGCAAGATCGATCGCTCGCTCGTTTCTCGCGAGGTCGAGGAATTACGCGCCCACGGATATATTGAGGTCGCGATCGGTGGCGGCGAAAAACGCAAGAACTACAATTCACGTATTCGTTTGACTGAAAAAGGTGAGGAGCTGGCGCGTACTATCACAGAATATGCCATGGCAGCGCAAAGCGCGGCTGACGCGGGTGTGAGCGAGGAGGAGCTGGAATCGTTTTACATGACGCTCCAAAAGCTGTCGGCGAATCTCTCGCAGGTGGCAGAGCAGCCCAAGGAACTGAAGCAAGAAGTGGTATAATAGCAAAAAGGAGATCTCTGTTGAGGTCTCCTTTTTTGAAAAAGTCTTGACGATGGAAAAAATGCGTGCTATAATCAAAAAAAGCATATTTGCTATGCATAGGAGGATCGAATCATGAAGCGGCAAAAAGGGATAAAACTTATTTGCATGATCGTGGCGTTGATTATGGTCATGAGTATGGCAGTGTCTTGCGCAGGGCCGCAGGGCGAACCCGGCCAAAAGGGTGAAAAAGGAGAGCCAGGACAGCAAGGCGAAAAGGGCGAGCCGGGTGCTACGGGCGCGAATGGCGAGGACGGCCTGACGCCTTACATCGGAAGCAACGGCAACTGGTGGATCGGCGACAAGGACACCGGTATCCGCGCTGAGGCCAAGGACGGCCAGGACGGTCAGGACGGTCAGGATGGTAAAGATGGCCAGGATGGTAAAGATGGCCAGGATGGTAAAGATGGCGTGAACGGTACGGACGGTAAGAACGGCACCACGCCGCACATCGGTGAGAACGGCAACTGGTGGATCGGCGACAAGGACACCGGTATCCGCGCTGAGGCCAAGGATGGCCAGGACGGTCAGGATGGTAAAGATGGCCAGGATGGTAAAGATGGCCAGGATGGTAAAGATGGCCAGGATGGTAAAGATGGCGTGAACGGTACGGACGGTAAGAATGGCACCACGCCGCACATCGGTGAGAACGGCAACTGGTGGATCGGCGACGAGGACACCGGTATCCGCGCTGAGGGCAAGGATGGCCAGAACGGCCAAGATGGTAAAGACGGCGAAAAGGGCGATCCCGGTGAGAACGGCGCGGATGGAAAAACGCCGGTATTCCGCGTTGATAACGGATGGCTGCAATGGCAATATGAGGGTGAGAGCGTATGGCACAACCTTTACGAGGTCAACGGCACGCCCGCACCTGAGGGACTTGTAAAGGTTCGCTATTCTGTCGGCGGAGGCAGACTCCCTGACGGTGTTCCCTATGAGGTGAACATAACGGCCGGCACATCTATCTATCTGCCAACACCCGAGTATGACGGCTACGCATTTGACGGTTGGTATATTGATGAGAGTGACAACTACCCTGTAACTTCTCCTTATAGAGTGCACGAGAGCATTACCTTGACGGCGAAATGGGTGCCGGGGACGCAGATCACGGGCATTAAGATTTATGACATCAACGACCTTGCCAAGATCAATGAGAATCTTGAGGGTACATATATTTTGATGAATGACATCGATTGCGACGGTTTGGCTTTGCCTACGATCGGTGCGAGCAATCAGACGCCCTTCCGCGGTATATTTGACGGTCAGGGGTATACCATCAGTAATTTCACGGTTGCACCTTCGCAATATACAGGCTTGTTCGGATACAACACGGGAACCGTCCGTAACCTGAACGTGGCGAATTTTAAGTTGGTAGTAGAAAATACCAGCATTACAGCGGCTTTGTATGCGGGAGGAGTTGTAGCGTATAATGCAGGCGTGATTGAAAAATGCACTTCCCAAGGCGGTAATATCCGGGTGATAACGGCCTACCATCGTTACGGTGGTTTGATTGCGGGATTTTCACAAGGGACCATTCAGCATTGTTATGCAACGGGATCTGTTTATATAAGTCAGACCAAGAATAATCGAAATACATCGGCAGCGGGAGGCATTGTGGCCAGTAATAGTGGACTTGTCACGTCTTGCTATACGAATGTGTCGCTATATTCTTACGGTTACAGCTATAATATCGGAGCCGAGAATTATGGCCAGGCCGGTCATATCGTGGCTATCAATAATTCGACGGGCATCATTCGCGATTGTTTGGTTTATGGTGGGGCAGTAGAGTGCAATAGTTCAAACGGCGATGTTTGCGCAAGCAACAGCGGTACTGTTGCCAATTGTTACAAGAGTGAGTTTGTGACGATCGCCAATAAGCCTCTCACCAATGCTACCGTGATGACGATTGAACAACTGCAAAATCCCGATTTTTATACCGTTTCGCTGGGTTGGGATCTGACGATTTGGGATATTACCAATATCAATTTGGAAAACGGAAGATATCCGATGTTGAAACAAAAGTAAATAACAAGCAGAGCGTGCACCTCGGTGCACGCTCTGTTTCTATATATTTTTAAATGGTGTCATAAGCGCGCCACGCCCGTTTTATGAGCGGCCTTGATCACGGCAGCGGCGACGGCAGGGGCGACGCGCGTATCAAGGGCGGCGGGGATGATGTTTTGCTCGTTCAACTCATTTTCGGGAATAAGTGAGGAGAGCGCATAGGAGGTGGCGATTTTCATCTCCTCGTTAATACAGGTAGCGCGGCAGTCCAACGCACCACGGAAAATACCGGGGAAGGCGAGGACGTTATTGATCTGATTGGGAAAATCAGACCGTCCTGTGCCGACAATGCGGGCACCGGCGGCGAGGGCTTCCTCGGGCATGATCTCGGGGGTGGGATTGGCCATAGGAAAAACGATGGCATCTTCTGCCATAGAACGGATCATATCCTGCGACACGACACCCGGTGCGGACACGCCGATGAAAACGTCGGCGCCCTTCATGGCATCGGACAGCGTTCCCGTCAGATGATCGCGGTTGGTGACCTTGGCGATGTCGGCGTGGGCGGAATTGAGGTTGTCCATGCCTTCGCAGATGATACCGAAACGGTCGACCATGAGCAGATTTTTGACGCCCATATTAAGGAGGTGACGGCCGATGGCGATGCCGGCCGAACCTGCACCGTTGATGACAATGTGGATCTGTTCGATCTTTTTACCAACGACTTTCAATGCGTTCAGCAGTGCGGCGGCAACGACGATAGCCGTGCCGTGCTGATCATCGTGAAAAACGGGAATATCACATATTTCCTTGAGCTTTTGCTCGATCTCAAAGCAACGGGGGGCGCTGATATCTTCTAAGTTGATACCTCCGAAGCTACCGGAAAGAAGATAAATGGTACGGACGATCTCATCTACATCCTTGGAGCGGATGCAAAGAGGAAAGGCATCCACATCGGCGAAGGTTTTAAACAGAGCACATTTGCCTTCCATAACGGGCATACCTGCCTCTGGGCCAATATCGCCCAGTCCCAGCACGGCGGTGCCGTCGGTAACAACGGCAACAAGATTGGAGCGTCGGGTAAGCTCATAGGATTTTTCGGGATGCTTTTGTATTTCCAGGCAGGGCTCGGCTACGCCGGGGGTGTAGGCGAGTGAGAGGTCATGACGGTTCTCAATATGAGCACGTGAGATGACTTCGATCTTGCCCTTCCAATCGTAATGCTTTTGTAAGGATTCTTGACGGATGTCCATGGGAGTACCTCTTTCGCTAAATTATACCATTTGCTCGGGGTGGAATACTTGGTCGAACTGCTCGGCACTTAAATAGCCGAGGGCAACGCAAGCATCTTTGAGCGTAATATTTTCAGCGTAAGCCTTTTTAGCTACGCGAGCGGCGTTTTCATAGCCGATATGAGGGTTGAGACAGGTGACAAGCATGAGTGAACGATGCAAATTTTCATTCATTTTCTCGCGGTTTGCTCGAATGCCGCTGACGCAACGGTCGTTGAATGACCGTATGCCGTCGGCCAGCAGACGGACGGATTGCAAAAAGTTATAGGCCAACACAGGCATAAAGACGTTGAGCTCAAAATTGCCTTGGGACGCGGCCATGCCGATGGTCGTGTCGTTGCCCATAACCTGCACGGCGATCATAGTGATAGACTCACATTGGGTGGGATTGACTTTACCGGGCATGATAGATGAGCCGGGTTCGTTTTCGGGAATGAAGATCTCGCCAAGACCCAAGCGAGGCCCGCTTGCCAGCCAGCGGATGTCATTGGCGATTTTCATCAGGTCGCCTGCCAGCGCTTTGAGAGCACCGTGGGCAAATACCAACTCGTCTTTGGAGGTCAAGGCGTGGAATTTGTTATCAGCTGTTTTAAATGACGTACCGCACAGATCGGAGAGCGCATTGGCTACGGCGATGTCAAAGCCACGCGGGGCATTGAGTCCCGTGCCGACGGCAGTACCGCCCAGAGCGAGGGGGCGCAGATGCTCGAACGCATCGCAGATCATAAGGATATCCTTCTCGATGGAGGCGCGCCAACCGCTGATTTCCTGTGAGAAGCGAATGGGAGTGGCGTCTTGCAGATGGGTACGGCCGCATTTGATCACGTCGGCGTTTTCCTCTTCCAAGCGAGCGAGAGTGATTTCAAAAGCCTTGGCGGCAGGGAGCAGAGCTTGCTCGACGGATAGAATTGCCGCGATGTGCATGGCAGTGGGGAAGGTGTCGTTGGACGACTGAGACATATTGACATCGTCGTTGGGGTGAAGCAGTGCTTTGCCCACGATCTCGTTACCGCGATTGGCAATGACTTCGTTGGCGTTCATGTTGCTCTGCGTTCCACTGCCTGTTTGCCAGACAACAAGTGGAAAATGGTTATTCAGCTTACCTTCGATGATTTCATCGCAGGCACACGCGATGGCGTTGCGTTTTTCGATTGTCATTTTTTCGGGGCGCAAGGCGGCGTTGGTCAGCGCGGCGGCTTTTTTGAGATAGCCAAAGGCGCGGATGATCTCGGTAGGCATTGTTTCCTCACCGATAGGAAAATTTTGCAGACTGCGCTGGGATTGCGCGCCCCAATATTTGTCGGCAGGAACGGCAATCTCGCCCATGGAGTCATGCTCTATGCGAAAAGAGGAAGTATTTTGATCAATCATGGTGGTTCCTCCGGGTTGAGTCTTAATTTATTTTTCTATTGTAACACAAAACGGAGAAATTGGCAAGAGGGGAAGGGGGATTTTAGGAGAAGGGTTCTTAATTTTTAACAACTGTTCCTACAGCCTCGCCCAGCTTCGCGCGCTCGGTGTGCGGTATTGATGTTCATTCTTTCTCATTCAAGAAAGAACGAACCAAGAAAGTGAACCAAAGGGCCTAATGCCCCTTGGATCCCCGCAACGCGCCACGAGAAAACACGGCTTTCTCTGATCGTGGCGCGAAGTGTTACGGATTCAGCTTTTGCGTCGGTGTTTTAAAGAAAAACACCGACACGGAAGGAGCACGAAACGAGCGACGACAAAAGTTTTTGCCGAGTGCGACGCACCCTGTGATAGGCGAAATTTCAAACAGGACGGACAGCAAAAAATCTTGCCCTTGCAAACCCATCTTGGGCGTGCGCTTATGCGCCCAAGATGGAGAAAATTTGCCTGCATCTCGCCTTTCCGCCGTTCATGTCAGAACGGCGACGGCAGGGAGATCCAAGAGGGAACGTCTTGGCGCCCTTGTTGGGTACTTCTTGGGGCGGCCAAGAAGTAACAGAAATGCTTTCACCGAGCGCGCGCAAGCTGTGCGAGGTTGTAGGAGAAGTTGTTGAAAATTCAGATAGACCCTCCCCACCATTCAACATGCACAAAAATCTCTCGCGCCATTTGTGCATCCATCCAATCTCGCAAAGCGAATTTCAAGATAATACTTGAAATGTTTGACAAAATGCGGTATGATATAATCAATAGGGACAATCCCCTAAATCAAATCTCTTTGCATGGAGGATTCAACAATGGCTATTGGTGCAAATGAAAAGGTAAGAATCGGTATCGTCGGTTGCGGCGGTATTGCAAACGGCAAGCATATGCCCTCGCTTGCTAAATTGAACAACGTCGAAATGGTGGCGTTCTGCGATATCATCGTTGAGCGTGCGCAAAAGGCGAAGGAGCAATACGGCACGCCGGATGCTGCTGTTTATGAAGATTACAAGGAGCTGCTCAAGGATGAGAGCATTGATATCGTTCACGTCTGCACGCCCAACCGTGCGCACAGCTTTATTACGGTCGATGCGCTTGAGGCAGGTAAGCACGTCATGTGTGAAAAGCCTATGGCCATCAATTCTGCCGAGGCAAAGAAGATGCTGGATGCTGCTGAGCGTACCGGCAAAAAGCTGACCATCGGCTATCAGTCCCGTCAGCGTCCCGATGCTATGTATATGAAGAAAGAGGCAATGGATGGTACCTTCGGTGAGATCTACTATGCCAAGGCAACGGCTTTGCGCCGTAGAGCCGTTCCCACTTGGGGCGTATTCCTCAATGAATATGAGCAGGGCGGCGGTCCGCTGATCGATATCGGCACTCATGCGCTTGACTTGACGTTGTGGATGATGGACAACTACAAGCCCAAGTACTGCATCGGTACGGCTTACCACAAGCTCAACAATGATACCAAGACGGGCAATGCTTGGGGTGACTGGGATCCTGCGAAGTTTACGGTTGAGGATAGTGCCTTTGGTATGATCGTCATGGAAAACGGCGCGACCATTATGCTGGAGTCCTCTTGGGCGCTTAATATGCTCGACACTCGTGAGGCGATCACTACCATCTGCGGTACTAAGGCCGGCGCAGATATGCTGGACGGTATCCGCATCAATGGTATTCGTAATGGCTGTCAGTATGTACTTAAGCCTTCGCTGGCTGCCGGTGGTGTAGCCTTCTACGATGGCAACGGCAACGAGGCCCCCGAGGTGCGTGAGGCGCGCCAGTGGATCGATGCTGTTATCAACGACAAAACTCCCTGCGTCACCCCTGAGCAGGCCTACACCATCACTCGAATTCTTGAGGGTATTTACACCTCGGCTAAGACGGGTGAGGCATATTACTTTGATTGATCAATCCCGGAGGACGATAGCATGAAACTTAGTGTTCTTGCCAATCTCTACGGCAATAAATCGCTGGATGAAACGTTGGCCATTTTGACGGGCTTGGGCGTTCACACGGTTGAGCTTGGCGCAGGCGGATATCCCGGCAAAGCCCACTGCAATCCCGAGGAATTGCTGGCCGATGAGGCAAAATATGAGGCGTTTATCGCAACGCTGAACAAATATGATGTGACCGTTTGCGCATTGGCTGCGCACGGCAACGCCTTGCATCCCGATGCGGCGATTGCGGCACAGTTTGATAAGGATTTCCGCAACGCGGTATTGCTGGCGGAAAAAATGGGCGTGGATACCGTGATCACCTTCTCGGGTTGCCCAGGCGACCATGAAGGTGCCAAGTATCCCAACTGGGTGACCTGCCCTTGGCCGGATGATTATTTGAAGATTCTCAACTGGCAGTGGGAGGAAAAGGTCATTCCGTATTGGAAGGATGCGGCAGCGTTTGCTGTGGCACACCACGTGCCTCACATCGCATTTGAGATGCATCCCGGTTTTTGCGTTTACAATCCTGAAACCTTGCTTCGCCTGCGTGCGGCAGTCGGGGACGCAATTGGCGCTAACTTCGACCCCTCTCACCTGATCTGGCAAGGTATGGATCCCGTGGCTGCCATTCGTGAGCTGGCCGGAGCTATCTATCACGTTCATGCCAAGGATACCAAGATCGATTCGTACAACGTAGCCAAAAACGGTGTGCTTGATACCAAGCACTACGGCGACGAGCTGCACCGCGCTTGGGTATTCCGTACGGTCGGCTACGGCAACGGCGAGAGCTACTGGAGAGATTTGGTCTCCAATCTCCGTCTGTGCGGCTACGATCGTGTGCTTTCCATCGAGCACGAGGACAGCCTGATGACCATCGACGAGGGCCTATGCAAGGCTGTCGAGTTCCTCAAGGGCGTGATCATTGAGGAGGCCAAGCCCACCACGATGAGTTGGGCATAAAATCGAATAGAAAGAAATCACCATTCATTCGTTATGCGTTTGAATGGTGATTTTTTTGTTTTGTCACATCGTGGCATCAAAGGACGCTGATTGACACTTGAATGTATGATATCATGCCGCCGTACAGGAAAGAAAGGAGGAGGGAGTATGGAATGACGGATGAACAAGCAAAGGCGCCACACAGGGGGCGCAAATGCGGTAAGGAGCATTTGAAAAGCATCGAACGTATGTTTCGCGAGGGGAGCATCATTGAAAAAGCCGAGCGCTATGTGAGCGACTGCTTGGAGCATGGGCAACAGATGGGAGATCGGGCACTCTTCCCGAATCTTGCCGGCTTCGGGCGGGCGATGGGCATAGGTCTTGGCGAGCTTCAACGGTTGGGAGATCAATATCCTGCTGTGTATGATGCTATTTTAGCGGTCCTGGAGGACGGTGCGCTCAATGCCGAGCGTATTCCCGGCAAGTCGGCGCTATTGGCGATGACGTACTTTCGCCGTCGCTTGGGGTATGAACAGCCCAGAGGCGAGGTGAAGGACGAGAGCGCCAAGCAGGTGCGCGTTGTGTTCGACCACAACATTGGGGAGGATGGAAAATGATCGGTGCGAGTCGGACGGTGCATATCGGCGGTGTGCCAAATGAAAAGCAAGCGCAGTTTTTTGCTTCTCGGGCGCGGTATACGGCGTACGGCGGAGCACGGGGCGGCGGAAAATCCTGGGCACTGAGACGCAAGCTGGTCGGGTTGTGTCTGTGCTATCCCGGCATACGCTGTCTTTTGGTGCGGCGAACACTGGCTGAGCTGAAGGCCAATCATGTCTTACCGCTATTGTCTGAATATGGCGCGATCCTGCATTTTTCAGCGAGCGAAAACGCGTTTTTGATGGATAATGGCAGTCGTATTGAATGTGGTTATTGCGACAGCGAGCGCGATGCGCTGCGATATCAAGGGCAGGAATACGACATCATCGCCATTGATGAGGCAACACAGCTGAGTGAGATGCAGTTTTCTTGTTTGAAGGCGGCCTTGCGCGGGGTGCGTGATATGCCGCGTCGGATGTATCTGACCTGCAATCCCGGCGGTGTTGGGCACAGTTGGGTCAAGCGACTGTTTATCGATCGCGATTTTCGCGCGGGGGAAAACAGCGAGGATTACTGCTTTATCTCGGCACGTGTGTGGGACAATACTGTGCTGACAAGTTCAGACCCTGCCTACGTCCAAGGATTAAAATCGTTGCCTGACCGTTTGCGTGCCGCCTGGCTGGACGGGCGGTGGGATGTGTTTGAAGGGCAATTCTTTTCCGAATTCGATGAGGACAAGCACACCTTTGGCGTGGGGGAGAGCAGAGGGCGCGCCGTGTGCACGTTCGCGGCGATGGACTATGGCTTTGACCGTCTCGCGGTGCTATTACTGAGCGAGGACGAGCAGGGGCGTTTGTATGTTGACCGCGAATTTTGTCGATCGGGCTTAACGCTTGGCGAGGCCGCACGGCAAACTTCGCACTTTCTTGCCGACGCACCGAGACGCGTTGAATATATCGTTGCCTCGCCCGATCTTTGGAATAGGCGGCAGGACAGCGGACGCTCGGGTGTTTCGATCATGCTGGGCGCGGCCGAGCTTGCACCGCTGTGCCGTGCTGATGATCGACGTGTGGCAGGATGGCGCTTACTTCGCGAATATTTGCACGGCAAGGATGGACAAAGCGATCTTCGTATTTCCAAGCGATGTACTGAATTGATTTCCATATGCAATCTCTGTTGTGTGATCCTCACCGTCCCGAGGATGCCGCCGCCAATCCGCACGCGGTGACACACGCGCCGGAGGCGTTGCGCTATGCGGTGATGAGCCGTATTGGCATGACCAACAGGCAAGACGCCAAGGCCTTGGAAAGCACATTCCGCTTTTCTGTACGTGATGTGTGGGATTGACCCACGGAAAGGAGAAGGACATGAAATATGAAAAAATGAACGATCGCACGCATCGGGTCGTATTCGACTCCTTTGGCTCACTGGATCGGTCGGCGGCATTATGCGGAGGCAAGGGTAGCTTTGAGTTGCGCAATTTTCGTCGATTGCGCGATGGATCCTTGGCAAGGCGAGGTGGTCTTGTGCCGTTGGTTACGCTCCCCAGGGATATTCGCGGTGGAACGACGATTCTTCGAGAGGGCGTTAATGAACATTATGCCGTTGCGGGCAGCGGTGTGTACGTACTGTCGGAGCAAGAGAACGGGATACAGACCGTCAAAATCGGAGACTTGACGACCGAAGAGGGGCGTGTAGAGTTTGCTTCTTACGACGGAGCGCTGTTGCTTTTGGACGGTGAGGAGCTTTGGATGCTGACACCTACGGAGATGGCCCCGATTGAGGCATACGTGCCGTTGTACGGCAAGGATTGGTCGACAAGCGATGAGAGTACACATGTGGTATATGAGTCTCCCAATTTGCTTTCGCGGCGCTTGCGTGTGCAATATGTATTAGGTGCGGCAAATAGAAACATCGCATTGCGCGCGCTTGTTCCCGAAGCGGTGGACGCGATGTTGATTGACGGTGAGAGATATACCGGAAATATCAGCTATAGCCCAACGATGAATATGATTTCAATCAGCGATGAAATACCGGCAGGAGCAAAGGTTGAGATCTATTTGAGTATGCCGTTCGATTTTATTTCTCAACGTGCAGATGTTTTGTGTTGCCGCCGCATGGCTGACATCGGGCAGGCAGAGCGAATGCGCATGATATTCTACGGCGGAAAAGAAGCGGCAAGTATGTATGTTAGCCGCATTGTTGGCCAACAACAGCGTCATGCGGTAAAAAGCGTGCTGGGAAATGCTTGTATGTTATATGTGACTGCGCAGGATAAAATCACAGTCGGCGACGGGGTTCATGCCATTACAGGTGCCTGCCGACATTATGATCGTTCGCTTATCTTTACCGCGCGTGGATGCTGGATGGCAGGCGGAGAAGCGCGTGCTAATGGTACGCTCGATCTGATTCCTGTCAACACGACATTTGGGTGTAGCAATACGGGGGCGATTTCAACATTGGGTAACGATCCGATCACAGTATTCGGGCATCGTGTGCTGCGTTGGAACAGCCAGACGGACGAGCTTAACGAATGTAACGCCTTGCCCATTTCTATGCCGGTTGAAACGCTGTTGCCTGCAGATTTTGGACGCGAGGCCGCAGTATGCAGAGACGATTTTAATCAAGAGATTTGGTTTTATCGCCCCGGCAAGCAGGCAAGAATCTTCGTTTTCCAAGCGGCGTGTGAGGGATGGACGAGTTTTGACGGCTTTGCTCCCAAGTGTGTATTTGGCTTTATGGGGAGCGTGGGCATCGGTATTGGGCAAACGCTGTATTGTATGAGTGAGGGGGTAACGGCGGATACCTTGATCAGCGAGGAGCACCCCGAGGGGGCGCGCGTTGGCATTGATGCGGAATTTGCAGGGAGCTTTGCGGATTTCGGTCTCGCGGAACGAAGCAAACGATTGTGTGCGGCAGAGATCGTGGCGTGCTGTGGGGATCAAACGGTGCAACTGACGTTGCAGAATGTAAACGGTAGACGAAAGAGCTTTGCTTTGCGGGGAGATGGTAAAGAGATCTCGGTCATACGCCGACGCGTGAGTGTGGGACGTTTCCGTTTTGTTCGCATGGGGATTCGCACCGATCACGACGGGCCCATGCGATTGTATGCCATTCGTATCAGCGCGCGCAGCGAGCAATGATGCAATTTTCTTCATCAAGAAAGGAGAGAAAACAACATGAGAAAAACAAGAGCCTGGGAGCAATATCAAGCCGGGCGTGCTTACAAACGGCGCATCGGACTTTATGAAACTGTCGGGCGCAATCAACGGTTTTATTGCGGAGAGTAATGGGGCGAGAGCGCAGCAGAGCGCTCCTTGCCAAAACCGGTATTTAATCTTGTGCGCCGTGTAACCGATTATTTGATCGGCGCAGTCGCGGGAGGGCGGTTGTCTGTAACATATTCGGACGACTCGCTGCTTCCTCAGCCCACGGCAGCACAGAATGAGCGTATGGCGCAGGGGCTTGCGCTGTTGAATCGCCACATGGCCTACCGCTGGGACCATTGTCATATGGACCGCTTGACTTATCGGTTACTGCTTGACGCGGCATTGTCGGGTGACGGCGTTCTTTATTGCTATCTCGATCAGCAAGCGGCTGATGGAGAGAACGATATTAAAACGGTGGTATGGGACAACTGTGAGCTGTATGCGGCTGACATGAACCGCGCAGATATTCAAACTCAGGAATATATTTTATTGGCAGGCAGAGAAAGCGTAGCGGCATTGCGACGTGAGGCGCGTGCTGAAGGCTGCTCGGAGGAACAGGTAAGTGCCATTCGCTCGGATATGTCGACCATAATGGCCGGTGATGGTCGTCCCGTGCCCGAGCTTGAGGACGAGGAGCAGGCAAAAGCGACCGTGGTGCTCAAATTTTGGAAGCAGGATGGCATGGTTTGGTTTGAAAAGTCGACCCGAGAGGTAGTATTGCGCCGCGTGGCAACGGGCATGCATTTGTATCCTGTGGCGTATTTCAACTGGATGCCTACGTACGGTTCTTTCCATGGTACCTCCCCCGTCAGCGGCATGATCGCCAATCAAAAATTCATCAATCGCGCGTATGCCATGATGATGAAGCACATGACGGATACTGCATTTTCCAAGATCATTTATGACAAGAGCCGTATTCCCGAATGGACCAACGAGGTCGGTGAGGCAATCGCGGCGGTCGGTGGCAATCTGGGCGATGCGGTCCAGGTGGTCGGATCGGGGCAGATGCAGGAGGGCTATATGACGCTGATCGAAAGTGCCATTGCGGTGACCAAGGAAATGATGGGCGCGACGGACACCGTGCTTGGCTCGGCGCAGGCAAATAACACCAGCGCGATCTTAGCTTTGCAGGAGGCGTCCCGAACGGCACTGCAGCAGGTATGCTCCGCTTATCAGCAATGCATCGAGGACGTAGCCAATATTTGGGCAGATATGATGTGCGCGTATTGCAGTGACAAGGTATTGCTTCCGTTGCTGGACGCAGGAAAAAAGCAAGTTGAGGAGATCGATTTTGCTGTGCTACGTCACGGCCTTTTGCGTGCACGCGTTGAGGTTGGAAATCTGACACAGTATAGCGCAAGCGGAACGCAGAATACGTTGGAAAAGCTGTTGGAGGGCGGACATATTTCGCTTAAACAGTATTTGGAGCAGTTACCTATGGGCATTTTGCCTATGCGCGGACACTTGATCGCACAGTTAGAGGAGAACGGAGGAGAAGTGAATGCAGGACAATATGATGAATGAGGCAATCGATTGCCCGTTTGAGGTGGAGGAGATCGCAGAGCAACCGCACTTGGAAAAAACAGTACTGCCCGAGCCTAACGAGGGCACGGCCGAGACGATCGAAGCTTTGACGGCACGTGTACGCGAGCTGGAGCAGGAGATCGAAATGCGTCAGACACTGACCGATCGCATGGCACGCGAGTGTGAGGAGTTTGAGGTCTATTTCCCCGACGTATCGCTTCGCTCTTTGCCTGATAGCGTCTGGACGCAGGTACACGCGGGCGTTCCCCTGGCTGCGGCGTATGCGCTGTACGAGCGCGGCGTGCAAAATCAAAAAAAAGCGGCGGAGGAGCAAACCGCCCGCAAGGAGGCGCTCTCGACCGGTTTGCCCGGTGCGGCGCAATCCAACTATTTTTCACCTTCACAGGTGCGAGCCATGAGCCGTCAAGAGGTGCGTGAAAACTACGATCGTATCTTTGAAAGTATGCGTCATTGGCAATAAATCAACAATAAATACGCCTCTTGTGAGGCACAAAAAACAAGGAGGAAAAAATAATGGCTATTTCTAATTTTATTTCTACTGTATGGAGTGAAACACTGGCATCCTCGTTGGATGCGCGTTACGTTGCCGTTTCCAACTGCAACCGTGCATACGAGGGTGACATTCGCGAAAAGGGTGCGGTGGTCAAGATCTGCGGCGTTGGCGACGTTTCTGTTGGTGATTACACCAAGAATACTGATATGTCCACTCCCCAGACGCTGGATGATACGGCGCGTGAGCTGTATATCGATCAGGCAAAATATTTTAACTTTCAGATCGACGACATCGATCGTGCGCAGTCTTCTCCCAAGCTGATGGGTGAGGCCATGCGCGTGGCAGCAGCTGCGCTGGCTAACACGGCAGATTCTTACGTATTCGGTTTGTACGGTGATGCCGGCAAGACCATCAAAAACGATGCTGTTACCGCTGACAACGTCATGGATATGCTGATTTCCGCACGTACGGCGCTGTATGGCAGTGGCGTGGGCGATTCGTCCGATGTTGTTCTGGAGGTCTCTCCCGAGATCGCGGCCCTCATTCTTAAGGCGAAGATCACGCTGTCGACCGACAACGGCGAGGCGTTGGAAACTGGTTGTCTGGGCAGTGTTGGCGGCTGCAAGGTCTATGTCAGCCCCAATATCGTCAAGGAAACCGGTGAGGGTGTCACCTATCACAAGTGTCTGGCAAGAACCAAGCGCGCGATCGCTTTTGCCGAGCAGTTGTCGGAGATCGATGCTTACCGTCCCGAAAAGCGCTTTGCCGATGCAGTCAAGGGTCTGCACCTGTACGGCGCGAAGGTGGTACATCCCGCTGAGATGATTCTGTTGGATCTGGGCATTGCCGCGTAAGGAGAGGGTATGACCAATCGTGAGATATATGATGCGGCATTGGCCTTGCTTGCCGAGGAGCAGTACGAGGACTGTGCGGACTATGAGTCGCGCGCGCCTTATCTGTTGGCTGCGTTTGTCAACGAATGCCGTGAGGTAAACGGATTTTATCATGCGGCACACGGCGATCAAGCAACGACGCAGGACAATTGCGTCTTGCTTGATCTGGATGGTGAATTTCCGCTTGCCGGCCGCTTTGCAAGTGCGGCTGCCTCTTATTTGGCGGCGCTCTTGGTTGAGGCGGAGTGCGAGAGCTTGTCTGACCGTTTGTTCGCACGCTATGCCGACGAGATCACCCGTATCCGCTGTGAGGGCTGTTCGGGCGCATCGACATCCATCCGCGATGTATACGGCTTTGACTAAGCCATAAAGTAAATAGAAGAGGGGAGAAGCCTTTCGAAGGCTTCTCCCCTGATGTTTATTCCTGCGATTCAAGCTGATTGAGCAGGCGGTTATTGAATTCTTCGGCGGTGTTATAGCCCATGCGCTTTTGACGGTTATTCATAGCTGCGATCTCAAGAATAATCGCAAGGTTTCGACCGGGGCTGACGGGAATGGTGATGGCGGGAAGCTTGAGTCCGAGAATTTCGATGGTCTCATCCTCCAGTCCCAGACGGTCGTACATTTTGCCTTGCTCCCATGGCTCGAGCTTGACGACTAAGTCTATCTTTTCGGTATCCTTGACGGCACCCATACCAAACAGACGTCGAACGTCCACAATGCCGATGCCGCGCAATTCAACATAGTGACGAATAATGTCGGGGGCAGAGCCGACCAGAGCCTTGGAGGATACGCGCTTGATCTCGACAGCGTCGTCAGCAATCAAGCGGTGTCCGCGTTTGACCAATTCAATGGCGTTCTCGCTCTTACCTACACCGCTGTCGCCCAGAATAAGAATACCCTCACCGTAGACTTCGACAAGAACACCGTGGCGGGTAATACGGGGAGCTAAGTGAACGTTAAGAGACGCGATCAAGGCGGCCATCAGCGGGCTGGTTTTTTCGTTCGTTCGGAACAGCGGCACACCAACGTCGCGGCAAGCCTGTTCCAAAACAGCAGGAACAGTATGCCCTGAGGTGAGTACAATAGCAACAGGACGGGCGTTGACCAGCGCGGTCATGCGAGCGGCGCCTTCAGCCTCGGGAAGTGAGCGCAGATAGTGAATTTCGGCGTTTCCGATGATCTGAATACGGGCATTTTCAAAACGCTGATAATAGCCCCCCAGGGCAAGCCCGGGACGGTTAACCTCGGGCGTTGTTAGTTGAATATCCTCAAAATGCTTGGGAACGACGATCTTTTCAAAGGAAAATTCGTCCGCAATCTTGGAGAGCGGAATGGTATATTTCGACATGGTGTTCCTCCTTGTGCGGTGGTTTGACCGTGTATGCGTTGCTCATAGTATACCATGAAATGGTTGACTTGTCTACCCCCGACGCGCAATTTTGTTAGGTTTTGTCACGCTCTTTTGATAAGACATATACTGGCAGTGGGCCGTTGGCTGTGCTGACGGAGAAAGGAGATGATACGATATGAAATTGGATCGCAATGCGGTGAAACGATTACTTGCGTTGAATGATGCCCAGCTTAAGGCGCTGATTACCCGTCTGGCAGGCGAGAGCGGTATTGATCTTGCCGGGATATCGATTCGCCCCGACGATATTGCTTCGGTGCGCCGTGCGTTGGAGATGGCAACGGATGAGGATATCAGTCTGGCATCCCAACAGATCGAGCAGCTGCGCCGCGGCAAATAAGGATAGGAGGGAGCGTAATGCAAGAGACGACCTCCCGTCACACGCTTGAGGAGATACTGGCGGCTGTCGAACAGGATGAGACGCTCAAAAGCGAAGCGTCCTCTGCGAGTACCTCGCCCGAGCCATCGCACGAGGCAAGCGGGGCAGAGGGGGATGGTCTTGCGGGCTTGGGGGCGCTGTTGAGTCGTCCCGAACTGTTGGCAAAGCTGCCACTGTTACTGAAGGCGGTGCAGACTCTGACCGAGCCGACAGCGAGTGAAAAGGAAACCAAAAGACCGGATACACCTGTCGCATTGCTTTGTGCCTTGCGGCCGTATCTGAATGATCATCGGCGTCAAGCTTTGGATACGATGATACGGGTATCTAAGCTAAGCGAATCGCTTCGATCGTTACAGTAAAGGAGGGAAGAGGTATGTATACACAACGGCGTCCCCTCCCCGAAGGAGGTGCTATCCCTCAAAACTACAGTGGGAACGCGTTTCGATATCCCCCCATTGGCGCGCTCGGGCAGGAGGCGGAAATTGATCAAGAGCCCCCAAAGGTGTCTTCTTCCGAGCAAGATGCTTGCGAAGAGCCCGAAGAAAGATCTCCTGTTTTGTTGGAGGCGCCTGTACCGCAATTGTCCAATCATACGGGGCGCTCCTCTTTACTTGGGGAACATGGCATCGGCAGTGAAGAGTTGCTTTTGTTGGGGCTTTGTCTGTTATTATCGGGCAATGGCGGACTCTTTTCCAGTGCAAGGGAAAAGGGCGATGTGGTGCCTTACTTATTACTCTTGCTGATTTTGGGATAGCCATTCGAGATAAAAAACAAGGCTGTCACATTGGACAGCCTTGTTGAGATCAACGTTATTTCATCGCAAGAAGATCGAGTGAGGCACCGTAGTCGTTCCATTCGATCTTAAGTTGGGCACGCTGTTCTTCAATGAGAAGCTCAGCTTGGGCATACTGATAGCGCTTTAGCAGTTCGGTCAGATTGGCAGTGATGTAGGCTTCGCTCAGCGGCTGGCGCTCAATGATATAAAAGCCGTCTTCACACTCGACCACACCGCTGTGCTCCCCAATTTCAAGGGCAAATGCGGCCTGCTCGTAGGCTACGTCGTATTCTCCGTACGTAAAGTGATAGGGGGTTCCTGTGGAATAGACGTCTTCGTTATACGACGAACCGATCAACTCCTTGATGGGGGTGCCGCTGATCAGCTTTTGATAGGCTTCCTCGGCACGAGCACGGTTTTTTTCAATATCGTCACCGGCGTCGTTGCCGATATAGACGTGGTAGGTCGCGCAGAAGTTTTCATTGTCCAGCGCGTAGGGGAGAAAATCTTTTTCACTTTTGATGACCATTTCCAGATCCATCATGACGTAGATCAGCTCGGTCTCGCACAGGTCGGTGGCCAGTGTAAAGCGGACGAAGTGATCTGTCATATAAAGCTGCTCGAGCATATCGATGTACTTGTCGCGCCCGCCAAGATCTGCTACAGTCTCGTCGATCATTTCCTGTACGGCATCCTGAATGGCCTTTTCCTCGGGATCGATATTCATGTCGCGGCAAAGCGACAGGATAGCATAGTTGATGGTTAGACCGGTTTCTACCTTTTCTTTGAGTATGGGCAGATATTTGGCCGTCTTCTCGGGATCGGTCCAGATATCCTTGCCATACCGAGCCGCCAACTCGTCACGAAAAGCGAGCGTCACGTAGCGCAGCTCCTCGTAGTATACTTCATATCCTTCGCACGTACCAACGACCTTAAGGTCCTGCTCGCTCGGTTTAATGGGCTTGGAGGACGAAGAGCAAGCGCAAAGCAGGGAACCGATCAGAATAAGGCAGAGCAAAAGAGAAATCCACCGGAAAATTCTTTTGCTGGTATATAAAGAATGTGTCATGAAACAGAAAACCCACCTTTTGAAGTTTTATGTCTCTATTATAATCTGCTTTTGTGACCGCAATATGAATAAGTTGCCCAAAAAGAATATTTTTTTTTGAAAAAATCAAAAAAGACTATACAAACGAGGCATAAAATGATATAATAAATTAGATTACAGGCTAATATGTGGCATGGCCACGGAAAGAGCAGGAAGCAAAATGAAGCATATCTATTTGATCAACCCCGCTGCGGGAAGAAGCGATGCAACCGAAGCATTGAGCGCCAAGATTCGCGCGGCTTATGCTACGGCAGACAGCGTAGAGTTGGACATATACAAAACCAAAGGGGTAGGTGACGCTACGCGATATGTGCGTCAATGCTGCCAGACGTATCCCGATGAGCCGTTGCATTTTTACGCGTGCGGCGGTGACGGCACCTTCAGTGAGGTGGCCGGTGGTGCAGTTGGCTTTGCCAATGCGGCCGTGGGACTCGTTCCTGTGGGCACGGGCAACGATTTTATGCGTGGCTTCTTCGGCACGGACCGCTTTATGAATATCGAGGCGCAACGCGACGGCGAGATCATTGATCTGGATATGATCCGATGCAATCACACCTACGGTGTCAATCTGCTCAATACGGGATTTGACTGCGAGGTTGTGGTCAAGACGTCCGAAATCAAGCGCAGTAAGCTCGTTCCGAACGGCATGGCCTACGGCATGGGTGTTGCGATCGAGCTGATACGTAAGCCCGGTGTGTCGGTTGAGCTGTCCATCGACGGCGGTGCACCTCGGAAAAAACAGCTGTTGCTGTGCGCGATCGGTAACGGTGCTCGCTACGGTGGCGGCTTTACCCCACTTCCGTTTGCTTCTATGCGGGATGGTCTGCTCGACGTCTGTATCGTCAAAAACGTCAGCCGTGCGAAATTCATTTCTCTGGTCGGCTCGTATAAAAAGGGAACGCACGTCGTTCCCCAGAATGCTGACATTCTCGAATATCTACGTTGCCGCTGTGTACATATGAAATTTGCTCAGCCGCAAAATGTTTGTTTGGATGGTGAAGTGCGTAAAATGACCGAATGTGATATTGAGGTCATTCCCGGCGGATTGCATTTCGTTTTGCCGGTGGGATGCGCGCCCATCATTCGCCCCGATTTTTGTGGGGACGTTGAAAAGCAGGAGGAGGTTCTTCCTGTTTGATTCCGATAAAGGATGCTTGCATGGATATTCTGGTGATTTCAGATTCGCATGGTCGACGTTATGCGATCGAACAGGTGCTTTCACAATTGAATTTTCGTCCGTCGGCGATACTGTTTCTTGGCGACGGTCTGCGCGATCTGTCCGTCATCAGGGCAAATGAACGCTACGAGGATGTGTCGATTTGGGCAGTGGTGGGTAACTGCGACGGCTCGATCATTTTTCCTCCGGGTGAGCCGGAGGTCCGCACGGTACTGTTTGATGAGGTGCGCGTTGTGATGATGCACGGTCATACCTTTGACGTCAAATGGGGGCTGGGCGAGGCAATCTGCTATGCTGCAAAACAGAATGCGGATGTGTTACTCTATGGACACACACATGCTCCGTATGAAAAAACATTGCCTGCCGGTGAGCGGCTTCGCGACGGCACGGTTCTGAAAAAGCCTTTGATTGTGGCCAATCCCGGTAGTCTGGGTGAGCCACGAAGCGGGAACGCGCCCGGATTTGGTGTGTTAACCGTACGAGGTGAGCAAGTGCTGTTTTCTCACGGGGTCTTAAATGTATAAAAAAGGCCGCCGAGGAACGCGTGTGACGGCGTTCTTCGGCGGCGGTTTTCGCGCAACGTATGCTATGAATCAGGGTTAACGATCACAGATTGGCGTGCGCACCATTGACCGTTTGATCAGAGAGAGCGTGATCGGCGGGTCAAATGCTGACAGCGGGGGTTTCTTCGACCAGGTCAGCCTGCATATCCAGCTCGGCCTGACGTGCAGCCTCGGCAGCCAGCTCTTGCTCGTATGCCTCAATGACGGCATCTTCCAACGACGCGCGGAACTGCGAGTTGATCGGATGAACGATATCACGGTAGGTATCGTCAGGATTTTTGCGGCTAGGCATTACGATAAAGAACTTGTCGCGGGCGTTGATGACCTTAATGTCATGCACGGCCAGCTGACCGTCAAACGTGACCGAAACGATGGCCTTCATGGGACCCTCGTCGAACAGCTTTCTGACTTTGACATCGGTAATTTGCATGGTTTGTCTTCCTCCTGTAAGAATAGCATTGATGATGGTTTTCCGTTTACAGCATTAGTATAAAATAGAAATGTGACAAATATTCAAGCGGAGTTGGTTTTTTTTGTGAAATTCTCATTCAAAAACCAATATTTCGTAAATAAAATATGAATTTTTTTGCAAAACGCAAAAAGAAAGGTGGAAAACGTGTCCACACCCAATACACATTACGGCCGTGCGCTGGCGGATATGCTGGCATCGGCTCGTGCAATATATTTTCTTGGCATCGGTGGCATCAGTATGTCCTCACTGGCGATGCTGACCGCGCGGCGCGGTATTCGTGTCGGTGGCTATGACCGTACGCGCAGCGAGGTGACGGGACGCCTGGAGGCGGCGGGCATTGCTGTGTATGACGATGTAGATCCTGCTCATTTGGATACTTACGACGCGGTGGTCTATATCGTTGCGATTCCCGAAAATCACCCCGAATATGCTGAGGCCAAAAGACGCGGCCTGCCTTTGATTTCGCGTGCGGACTATTTGGGCTATCTGATGCTGGGCTACCGCAACCGTGTTGGTATTGCAGGCAGCCACGGTAAAAGCACGGCTACGTGTATGTGTGCCCAGATTTTCATGAGCGCCGATACCGACCCGACGGTCATGTCGGGAGCACCCATGCGTTCTATGGGAGGTGCGTTCCGTTTAGGCAAACAAAACAGCATGATCTTTGAGGCTTGCGAATATAAGGACTCCTTTTTGGATTTCAATCCTACTGTGGCGGTGGTGCTCAATTGTGAATTGGATCACGTGGATTATTTCAGCGGCATGGAGCAGCTTCGCACCTCGTTTGCCGCTTTTGCCGATCGTGCCGGTGAGGATGGCTGTGTGATCTATAACGCGGACGACGAGCAGACGCGCCAAGCCATGCAGAGTGTCAGCGCGCGTCGGGTGACGTTTGGTCGCGAGGATCAAACGGCGGATTATCGCGCGACCAACGTGACGCTGGAGGGCGGCTATGCCGCGTTTGATCTGTGGCAAAAGGATCGCCCCATGGGACAGGTGCGCTTGCGTGTGCCCGGTGCGCATAACGTTTACAATGCCCTGGCGGCGGCCGCCGCAGCGCACATGTGCGGTATCTGCTCGCGCGATATCGTAAAAGGCTTGGAAGAATTTGAGGGCGCGGTTCGCCGCATGGAATATAAGGGAAAGATGAATGGCGCGGTCGTTTACGACGACTACGGTCACCATCCGACCGAAGTGCGCGCCACCTTGCACGAGTCTAAACTGTTGGGAAGCGGGCGGCTGATCTGTGCATTCCAGCCCCACACCTACAGTCGAACTGCGACGCTGTTTGACGATTATGTCAGTGCGCTGTGCGAGGCGGATGCCGTGGTGGTTGCACCGATTTACGCGGCACGAGAGGTGAATGATTGCGGTGTCAGCGCGGCAAAACTCGCCACTGCAATCAATGCAGCGACCGGCCGGCAGCTTGCCGAGAGCTGCGAGGACATAGCACAGGTAGCGAGCGCGCTTGAGCGATTGGCTCGCCCCGGTGACACGGTCATCGTTATGGGTGCGGGCAATATTGACAGCGTGTACGTTGGCTTGCCACTTGAGTGACCATCAATCTTTCAATATGAATAAAATGATCGGAAAGCGACAGCTTTTGCCATGGAGCAGAAAGCTGTCGCTTGCTTTTTGTGGTTTGACGGTTATGACAAATCTCGGCACGCTTTGACATATTTTGCGTTTGTTGCATACATTGTATTGAGGCAGCATGCTGCCTCGAAGGGAGGTATTTTTTTGAACAACATGCAGGATCTGACTCAAAAGGAACGAGTCGAGGAGGGTCTGCTTGATCAGCTGATCAACGGGTGTCAATGTGACGCCGTGCCCGCATGGCACGAGCGGAGCGACCACGCGGTGATACCAATGTCCAGCAACTGCGGCACGTGCGGCTGTGACTACGATGAACAGGCAAACGTGTGCGGCTTTGGTGTCGAAAACACGGTACTGGCGGCGGTATGGGCACCGCTCAATCGCTTTGAGGGGATTTATGATACCGATACCGCTATGCGGCGCGGTACCATGTTTGCGGCGTTGGATAAGCCGTTTTATGGCGGACAGAAGGAGGTAGACTGTCGTGGGAATGAGAGATAACAATTACGCGTATACGCGCTATCAAGGGCGGCGTCTTGGCGGCTGCTGCCAGGAGGAAAGACGTGAAACGCGCACCGAAGACAGAGGCTGTGGTTGCGGCCGCACAGGGCGCAGCACGCATGGTGCCAATCGCGGTGGATACGAGCGGTATGAAAAATACGATCGTTCGGACGATCGGGGGGGCTGTGGCTGCAAAGAAAATGACACCCCCGCGCGCTCGGGCTGTGCGGAGTGCCACGAGCTGATGCATCGCCTGCAAAAGCTGGATTTTTCCATTCAGGAAACTGTGCTGTATCTGGATGCGTATCCCGATTGCTGCGAAGCAAAAAATTATTATCATCAGTTGGTCAAGGAACGTCGCGAGGTCGCACATGCTTATGAGCAAAAATGCGGTCCTCTTTGTGCCATGGGCAACGTTAGCACGAATACGTGGGATTGGACGAAGGCTCCGTGGCCCTGGCATCCCGACTTTCCCGGCAACAAGAAGGCGTAAGGAGGCGTAATATATGTGGATTTATCAGAAGAAATTGCAATATCCGGTTCACATCAAAAATCCCAATCCTGCGCTGGCATCTATGATCATCAGCCAGGTTGGCGGGCCGGACGGCGAATTGAGCGCATCCATGCGCTATCTTCATCAGCGATATTCTATGCCTGATGGGGATGTGGTAGGTATGCTGACGGATATCGGCAGCGAGGAGCTTGGCCACCTTGAGATGGTCTCGGCCATCATTCATCAGCTGACTCGCAACATCCGCGAGGATAAGATTATGGATACGCCGTTTGCGCCGTATTTTGTCGATCATACCACGGGTGTGTATCCTGTATCGGCGTCTGGCGTACCCAACGACCTGAAGTACGTCGGTGTCAAGGGAGATCCCATTGCGGATCTGAACGAGGACTTGGCGGCAGAGGGGGCAATACCATCGGGACGAATTATAAGAAAACGAAATCGAAAGAAAACGACAAAACGGGAATATCGGCTACCTCCAATTTCAACCCGTGAACCGATCGGTAAAAAAAGAGGACGATGCAAAACTGCATCGTCCTCTTTTCGCTTATGATATTAACGCGCAAAAAGTCCAAGGACCCCGTCGACCACAAGCAGAATACCTGCGATGAGGATCATGAGACTGAATGCGTTACCGAAAGCAAGCATCAGACCGACCACAACGGTGAAAATGGGGAACAAAATACTAAGCAGCGTTTTCGTGCGTCTCTTGAGTGCATCGACGAGAGATACGACACCCTTGACGGCGATCAGAATACCCAGCACCAGCAAAACGATGTGTGCAACTGTCCAGCCGAGGACCAAAACAGCAACACCGATGATGACGCTGATGACACCGCCTAGCACGTTTCTTTTGAACAAATCGAGAATACCCGAGATGACGAAGAATACGCCTGCGGCTGTCATTGCCCATCCCAGCGTCTGGTCACGAAAAACGATAAGAAGAACACCGATGATGATGTAGAGCAGGGAAGTAAAGAAAGAGGAATTTTTCTTTTTTGCCATGAGAAAGCTCCTTTCGCTTTTTTTATATTGTATCATAAATTTGTCAGTTTTTCAATCATGCGGACGTATTTTTTTGAATTTTGTTGCATTTTCGTATCAAAAAGTAATTCTTGCAATTCGCGTTTAAGTTTGATATAATGAATGTAGATGTGAGGCTGAAGTGCTTGCAAAAAGGAGAGGTATTATGATTAGACGCGCAAAACACAAGGACATACCTAAGATTGGGGATCTGCTCTCGCAGGTGGATCTGGTGCACCATAACGGTCGTCCCGATATCTTTAAAATTGGACGAAAATATAACGACGAAGAGCTCAATATCATGCTGACGGACGAGCGACGCCCTATTTTGGTGGCAGTGGACGAGCAAGACGAGGTCATGGGATATTGCTTTTGTATCTATCAATGTCATGAAAACGATTCGGTGTTGACCGACATCAAAACGCTATATATCGACGATCTTTGCGTGGACGAAAAGCTACGCGGCCGTCACATGGGAAAAGAGCTGTACGATGCGGCTGTGGTGATGGCCAAGGAGAACGGCTGCTACAACCTGACGCTCAATGTGTGGAGCTGCAACCCCTCGGCGCTCCGATTCTACGAGAGCTGTGGGCTTGTGCCGCAGAAGATTGGCATGGAGCTGATACTGTGATCCGAACAACGTAAGGATGTAAGGAGGACGGATATGAAGGACGGAAAATCGTGTATTCTCGTCGCTGACGACGAAAAGGAGATCCGCGACGTATTGGTGCTGCTGCTCTCGGGCGAGGGCTATAGCGTCGTGACGGCCGAGAACGGGCGGTCGGCACTGGCAAATGCGAGCGAGGAGATCGATCTGTATATTCTTGACGTCAATATGCCCGATACCACGGGCTTTACGGTAGGAGCGGAAATTCGCAGAAGTAGCGAAACGCCCATCATTTTCCTGACCGCTTATTCGGGCGAATCGGACAAGGTCATGGGCTTTTCCGTCGGCGCAGACGATTATATCGTCAAGCCCTTTTCGAGTGCCGAGCTGTTGATGCGTGTCAAGGCCATTTTGCGCCGCCGCGTCGGTCGCGTGAGCGAGACACATGGGACGGCGGAGCAGGGGAATCGTTTGGCACTGGGCGACGTGTATCTCGACCTTGACAGCCAGGTGGTTATCAAGGGTGGTGAGAGCATCGCGCTGACCTATACCGAGTTTAAAATATTGGAGCTGCTGCTGACCAACCGCAAGCGCATTTTTTCGCTCGATATGATCTATCAAAGTATATGGAACGAAAATGCCGTTGGTGACGGCGCCATTATGGTGCATATTAAAAATATCAGAAAAAAGCTGGGAGACGACTCCAGAAATCCTACCTATATCAAGACCGCGTGGGGAAGGGGGTATTACGTTGACTGATCGAGCAACCAAGCGACGCAAGCTTTCCCACCAGATGCTCGGTATCGTCGCCATTTGCCTTGTCAGCGCTTTCTTTCTGTTTTTGTTTTTGCTGTATGCGGGCATCGGCGTGGTGGAGGAATATTGCTGGAGCAACAATATCATATTGGATGAGGATCAATATTATCAGCTGGACAACACGATGCTTAGCATCAGCCTGATCACCTCCGTTGTCTTTTTCATCATTCTCTTTCTTTCGCTGTTCGGCGATCGGCTGGCCTATATTCGTACCATCATCAAAGGGGTGGACACCCTGCAAAAGGGCGAGTACGGCCATCGCGTTCCGCTGCAAGGCAACAACGAGCTGACTCAATTGGCCGAGGCGGTCAATTATCTGTCCGAAACGGAGCGATCGGTCAAGGACAAAGAAAGCAAGCTGAATGAGGAAAAAGAGGAGCTGATCCGTACCCTCTCGCACGATATCCGCACGCCGTTGACCTCGATTCTTGCCTATTCCGAGCTGCTCTCTGCCAAGGAGGAATGCACGCCCGAGGAGTGTCGTGCTTACGTGGAACTGGTACAGAAAAAGGCGGAGCAGATCAAGGACCTGACCGACATTCTGCTCGACGGCGGTCACCGTACGCTCGAGCAGTTTGAGGATGCGCGGTTGTTGATGGTTCAGCTGGCTGATGAATTTGAGCAGGTGCTGGAGGAGACGTTTTCGCTGTCCGTTAATCTTTCGGGATGCCAACCGTTTTCGGGTAGCTTTGACGTCGGAGAGCTGCGCAGAATTTTCGATAATCTCATTTCCAACGTGCAGAAATATGCCGATCCCGCCCGCGCGGTTGAACTTGACGTACGCACGACAGAGAACGGACTGATCATCCGGCAGAAAAACGGCGTGCGAGCGGTCGATGCCCCCACGGAAAGCTATCGCATGGGGCTCAGCAGCATTCGCCGCATCGCGCATAACTACGACGGCAGCGTTGAGATTGAAAGCAATGGCAGCACGTTTGAAATTACCATCACACTTTTGAAATTTTGAAGCAATCTTCAGAATTCTTTAGAATTTTCTGCGGAATTTCTTTAGAAAGCTATGATATTCTATACTCACCAAAGGGGAAACACCCAAATAAAAATGAAAGTGAGGAATCGAATATGTTAACTTCTTTGGATTGGTTGATTATCGTTTTTATGGCCCTTGCGGGAGCTACACTGCTTTCCGTCATTCTGATGTTTGTGCTGAAGAATAAAAAGGCACAGGCTGTTTGTCTTTACGTAACGGCGGCGCTGGGGCTGTATCTGGCCTACGTCGGCGTCAGCATCAGCGGTGGATTATTCTTGGGACAAATGACGGGCGGCTTCCTCGTCGGTATGACGAGCATTGCCTCGATCGTGCTTGGCATCGTGGCACAGAAAACACACAACGAAAAGCTGTTTCTGATCGCCCGCATCGTGGCGGCTGCCGCATTGACGGTCGGCATGGCCAACGCTTTCTTCTTCTGATCAAATGAATGACACACCCCGCAGGGCGGCGGTCGAAGGACCGCCGCCCTCCTTTTGTTTTTGCGATATAATTTTTGTTAAACTCTTGACAAAGTTAGACGCAGGAGGTATAATGGTAAATGAACGGGTTCACAAAAAAAGATGGAGGCGAGCATGAAAGAAAAAATGCAGTCGCGCAAACGAAAAATACTCATATGGATTCTGTCGCTGTCTTTGGCGGTGATCGTGGGTGGGTGTGCCATTTACGTGGGCGACTACTATCACGCTGACGAGGAGGCAATCGCGGCTTTTGCTATCGAGGGCGAGATTGAGCAGAGAACGCTCGAGGACGGCAGTATCGTCTTTTTGCCCGAAAAAAGCGAGGCGGGATTCATCTTTTATCCCGGTGGTAAGGTTGAGCATACGGCCTACGTTCCCTTGATGCGAGCCCTTGCGGCACGGGGCGTTCTGTGTGTGCTGATCGAGATGCCTTGCCGTCTTGCCGTGCTGGATATAAAAGCCGCAGACGGTGTGCAGGATGCTTTTCCCGAGGTCGACCGTTGGTATATCGGCGGACACTCGCTGGGCGGATCCATGGCGGCTTCTTATGCAGCCAAGCACGAAACGGAGTTCGAAGGCCTGATCTTACTGGCGTCCTATTCTACGGCCGATCTTTCGGGCAGCGCGCTAACCGTTTTATCTATATACGGCAGTGAGGACGGCGTGATGAACCAAGAAAAGTACGAATCGTACAAAGAGAATTTGCCGGCGGATCTGAGCGAGACCGTGATCGAGGGCGGCTGTCACGCCTACTTTGGTATGTATGGCGCGCAAAAGGGTGACGGTACGCCGCGCATCGAGGCGACCGACCAGATCGAGCAAACCGTGCAAACGATCGTCGCACAGACGATATTGCAACCAAAAGAAGGGAAGTGACGTATGCCGAAAATCATTGAAAACGTCCGCGAACAGCTGCTTGCGGAAGCCAAAAAGCAAATCGCCGAGCGCGGATACGCCAACACCACCATTCGGTCGGTCGCGGGAGCGTGCGGCATCGGCGTGGGAACGGTCTACAATTATTTCAAGTCCAAGGATATGCTGATCGCCTCCTTTATGCTGGAGGAGTGGCAGGAGTGTCTTGCTGAGATTCGCGCGCACAAATCCCCGGATGCCGCCTCGCTACTGCGCGGTATCTACGAGGCGCTGCTTTGCTTTTCCGACAAGCATAAGGCTTTATTTACCGACGCGGAGGCGGCAAAGGTGTTTTCCACGGTCTTCTCCAAGCGGCACAAGCAGCTACGCGAGCAGCTGGCGGACTTGGTCAAGCCCATTGCCAAGGACGACTTTGGCGCCGCCTTTATCGCCGAGTCGCTGTTGACCTGGACGATGGCAGGCGTGCCGTTTGAGCAGCTGTCGGATATTCTGTTGAAAATAATAAAATAAAAATACAAAGGAGATATCATTATGAGTAGCTTTGAAAACCTTCGCATCGTGGATAACTTCTATCAAACCTCGCTGTATTTCCCGATGCCTACCGTCATCATCAGCACGCTGTGTGAGGACGGTACGACCAACCTCGGCCCCTATTCGCTGGTACAGCCCTATTACGTGGCAGGTAAGGATTACTACGCCATGCTACTGTGCTGCCGCAACTCCTCTAACACGGCTCAGAACATTCTGAGAAACGGCAAGTGCACCCTCAATTTTATCGACGACAAGCCCTCAACCTTCCACGAGGCGGTCAAGCTGTCCTGGCCGGGTGACAAACCCGAGGATAAAATGCCCAAGTGCAAGTTCAAGCTGGAAAAGAGCCTTTTGGAAGAAGAAACGGGCGAGGCTCGTCCTATGGTGCTGACCGATGCCATCGAGGCCATCGAATGTACCTGGATGCGCGAGCTGGATGGCGCGGACAAGGACCTTGCCGGTGAGCTGAACGGCTACGAGGGTCCCTATCACGATTTCAACGGCATTACGAGCAAATTCGGCGCTCACTTTATCCTTCGCGTGGACAAGATCCTGATGAAGAAGAAGTATGCCGACGCGATCATCAACGGCGTGCGCGCCAAGGATTTCCCCGCACTTCCCGTAGACTACGGCTACCGTGACAGCAAGAATTTCTGGTTCCACAGAAAGACCAGGATGAGAGCGGAGCTTTTGCAGGTTCGCCAGGCGTCGCTGGAGTCGGTTCGCTATGCTGCCGACCGCGTTGACGATAAGATCAAGTTCACCGATGAGGCGCTCATGACCATTCTGGGCGTTCCGCGCGTGTTCTTGTCCGTCGTTCTCAAGGGCTGTGTTGCGTGGGCCAAGGAAAACGGCGTTGAGCTGATCACCGAGGAGCACATGAAGATCATCAACGATAAGCGTTCCAAAGAGAAAAATAAAAAGTAAGGAGAAAAGAATATGAAGATCGTACTTGCAGGCGCCTTTGGCAATCTTGGCGCCGAAATTCTCAAAAAGCTTTGTGCCGACGGGCACGAGGTGATCGCGGCTGACCTGAAGGAGGGCACGATCGAGGGCACCGAGGGAAAATACACCTTCAAAGCCATTGACGCCACCGATCCCGAGACCCTGAAGGGTCTTTGCGACGGCGCGGACGTTATCATTTCCACCGTAGGTCTTACGGGCGCGTCTACTAAGTTCACTGCTTATGACATCGACTACAAAGGCAATATGAACCTGTACGCCGAGGCAAAGGCGGCAGGCGTTAAAAAGTTCCACTACGTTTCGGTTATCTCCTGCGATGAGGTGGGTGCCGATAAGGTACCCATGCTTCACGCCAAGTACCTCTTCGAGGAGGAGCTCAAAAAGGGCGAGATGGAGTGGGTCATCTACCGTCCCACAGGCTACTTCTACGATATCGCCAAGGTATTCAAGCCCTATGTGGATAAGGGCGAGATGCAGCTCTTAAAGGGCTTTGGCGGCGTCAAGGCAAACGTAGTCGACTGCCCCGATTT
>JAFVZV010000166.1 GCA_017507985.1 Clostridia bacterium | reverse complement strand
CCGCTATTTTATCGGCGGCTGGCGGGCGCTCATTCATTTTTCCCCCAACATGGACTCGCTCATCGCCATCGGCTCGGGCGCGTCGGCGCTGTACGGCGTGTTTGTGTTTATCTGTATGATCATCGCCCGGATCAAGGGCGACGCGAGTGCGGTGCACGAGCTTTCCCACAATCTGTATTTTGAGTCGGCGGCCATGATCGTTACCCTCGTTACGCTGGGTAAAAATTTGGAAAAGGGCGCGCGCATCCGTGCCTCTGCCGCCATTCAAAAGCTGGCGACCATGCTGCCTGAAACCGCAATAATTGTCCATAACGGAAAAGAGACCGAGATCCCGCTTTCGGCCGTTCGCGTCGGTGATATCGTTCTTTGCCGCGAGGGTGAGATCATCCCCATCGACGGTGAGATCGTGTTCGGCAAGGCCAGCATCAACGAGTCTGCGCTGACGGGCGAGAGCATTCCCGTCGATAAAAAGGAAGGCGATAAGGTCCACGCCGCTTGCACTCTCGTTCAGGGCAGCGTGCGCATCCGCGCCGAGCAGGTCGGCCAGGAGACGGCCCTATCGCACGTACTCCAGTTGCTTGAGGACGCGGCCTCCAGCCGCGCACCCGTGGCAAGACTGGCGGATAAGATCAGCCGCTGGTTCGTTCCCTCCGTTCTTCTCATTTCGCTCGCTACCCTCGTTTTGTGGATCGTTTTGACCAAAAACGTAGGTCAGGCCTTGCAATTTTCCATCAGCGTTCTGGTGATTTCCTGCCCTTGCGCGCTGGGACTTGCCACCCCGACCGCCATTTTGGTGGCGACGGGACGAGGCGCCGAGATGGGTATTCTATTCAAGAGTGCCGAGGCGCTGGAAAAGCTGCACGCGGTCAATCGCGTCTGCCTTGACAAGACGGGCACCATGACCGAGGGTCAGCCCGAGGTCGTTAGATGTATCACCTACGGTGAAGATTTGAATCATTCTGCGAGTTCTTGCGACGAATGGAATGAAAAAAAAGACCGCATGATAGGCCTTGCGGCCGCAGTCGAGCGTCATTCGACCCATCCGCTCTCGCTGGCCGTCTGCCGCTTTGCACAGAAAAAAAACGTCGAGGTTCCCGAATCGACCGACTATAGATCCTTCATCGGTGAGGGCGTGAGCGCCAAGGTCAATGGCAAAATTTGTCTTGTCGGTAAGATCAATCTGTTGCAGCGTTACGGTTTAAAAAACAATCAAACGGCTTGGTTTGACGCCATCGAAGCACACGCGGGCAACAACGGTCAGACCGTCGTTTGCGTGGTATATAGCAATGAAATTTTAGGTGCGATTGCCATTGCCGACAGCATTCGCCCCGACACGCCTGCGGCAATCAAGCGCTTGAGCGAGATGCAGGTTGGTGCGATGATGCTGACGGGGGATAACGAGGCCGTGGCTGCCAACGTGGCGGCCCAGACGGGCATTGAGGCGTACCGTGCGGGTCTTTTACCGCAGGACAAAGAAAAAGCCGTCAGTGAAGAAAAAGAGAAGTTCTGCGTGGCCATGGTGGGCGACGGCATCAACGACGCCCCTGCCCTCGCTCGCGCCGACGTGGGCATTGCCATTGGTGCGGGCACCGATGTGGCCATCGATTGCGCCGACGTGGTACTGACCAAAAATTCGCTCCACAGTGTGGCGGACGCCATCGCGCTCAGCCGCCGTTCTATGACCTGCATTCGCCAGAATCTGTTTTGGGCGCTGCTGTATAATTCCATTTGTATTCCCGTCGCGGCAGGTGCCTTCAGCGCGCTGGGGCTGACGCTCAATCCCATGATCGCGGCAGGTGCGATGAGCCTTTCCTCGGTCTGCGTGGTGGCAAATTCGCTCCGTCTGCGCCGCATCTCGCTGGAAAGCGCACCCAAGGTCAAAGAGAAAAAAGAAAAGAAACCAAAGAAACAAAAGGAAGAAAAGGAACAACAAGAATTACCCGAACCGAAAACGGAAGAGCAAAGAATAAAGGAGATTTTTGAAATGGAAAAGGAAATCGTATTGTCTGTCAAGGGCATGATGTGCCAGCATTGCGTCGCACACGTCAAACGTGCGCTTGAGGCCGTCGAGGGCGTCAGGGCGGTCGAGGTATCGCTCGAAAACGCCAGCGCCACGGTAAAAGCCGCCGAAACGGTAGAAAAGAGCACCCTGGTCGCCGCCGTCGTCGCGCAGGGATATGAGTGCGAGTGAATAAAAAAAGGAAGCCTTTACGAGTCTTCTCATAAGGATGTTTAGGTTCTTCGTAGGGGCGACCAATGG
>JAFVZV010000165.1 GCA_017507985.1 Clostridia bacterium | reverse complement strand
GTCCCTGCCGCTTCCGCTCTGCCGAAGCATTAGAGTCATCTTGTAGGGACCGGCGTCCTCGACGGTCCGTTTTTCTTGCAAAAAACGTCTTTATTTGGACTGTCCGGGAGGCCGGTCCCTACGGGAACGCACAAAATTTCCGCTATCCCGTAGGGGCTGGCGCCCGATTCTATTTCAAGCAATGCGTTATTTGCCTTTCTTAACTTTCTTTGGAATCTTATATTTACTACAATACAAAGTCAATCCTAGTACAAATTCGGTCAATGTTAAGACAAGGACAATGATTGCCGATGTGGCCGATATTTCCAACAAGGCAACCACCGCCATGATGATCGAAAGAGCAATCGCAGCAATCACCATAATGAAAGCGGAAGTCATAGAAAAATCCTTAACCGTTTGATCTCTGGAAATTTTCAAAAAAATCCGCAATACCAAAAGCAAAGCGCCAAGCCCGCCAACAATCAACGCCTCATATCGGTGATGAATAACCGCCGCAGAAATAGCGACCTCTAAAACGTTAATTCCTAAGGATATGCTCGCCCAGCGTTTTATAAAAATATTTCTCGCTTGTTTCATTATCATCCTCCTTATTTCGATTAGACGTACGCTCACATCTTATCAGCCCCATTATACCAAAAAAATCCCCCCTCGTGTACCCATATTGCGCATTTTTTCATTTTTCGTACGATTACACAAAAGGAAGGGCAAAATGCACAAAGCGGCAGGCCGCAATTCGGCCCACCGCTTACTTCAATGCTTGAATTTACGATATTCGTTTGTCTTTTTTGGGGGATATTTGACGTTCTGCGCGCCCGCAGGTCGGAAGAACTGATACAGGTAGCAGGGCAACATACCGTTGTACAGCTTGCGCGTTTTATCGGCGCGGCGGCCGTACAGCCGCTCAAAAGCTCTCGCAGGAGGTCAGCACGTAGATCTGCCAGGGCTCAAACGTCGCAAATCTTTTGCCCATCGCGCGATACAGATCCGCCGCCTCGGCTTCGGTCATCAGACGCTCGCCATAAGGGGGATTGCACAGAATGGTGCCGCGACGGTCGGGCTTTTCGATCAAGCGCGCATCGGCTGTAAAAATGTTCATCACGTCTTCCACGCCCGCACGTACGGCGCAGTCGTAGGTCATATCCGTCATGTCCTCGTCAATGTCCGACGCCCAGACCTCACAGCCGTTGTCCGTTATAATGGCCGCGCGAGCCGCCTCGCGTGCACTCTCCCAAAGGGACGCGGGCAAGCGAGCAAAGCGTTCTCCGGCAAAGGGACGGTTCAGTCCCGGTGCGCGATTTTGAAGGATCATGGCCGTCTCAATGGCGATGGTACCCGACCCGCAAAAGGGATCCCAAAAAAGCACGTCCGCACGGGGACGGGCCGTCAGAGCGATGGCCGCCGCCAGCGTCTCGCGCAAAGGAGCCGCGCCCGCGTGAGGGCGGTAACCGCGCTTATGAAGCGCCATACCCGAAGTATCGATGAGAAGCATGGCCTCGTCCTTGAGCAGGAAAAACTCGACCGAATAAGTCACGCCGCTGTTCTGCTCAAACCACTTGATGCCATACTTGACCGTCAGCGCGTCGACCACGGCGCGATTAACGATCTTCTGGCAGGCGGGAATGGAGGTCAAACGGCTTTTGATGCTGTGACCGCTGATGGGAAATGCGTCGTCCTTGCCGATCCATTCCTCCCAAGGGAGCGCGCGTGTGCCCTCATACAACTGATCAAATGTTTCCGCGTGAAAGCGTCCCATGAGCACAAACACTCGCTCGGCGCACCGAAGCGCAATGTTGGCACGTGGGATATCGCTCTCCTCGCCTTCAAAAATGACGCGGCCGTCCATAGTTTCCAATCGCTTGAGCCCCAGCGCATCGAGTTCCTCGCCCAGCAGCTTTTCAAGCCCGAACAGGCAGGTCGCCACAAGTTGTATTTTCATGCGTTTTCGTCTTCCTTCGTATTAAAATCATTCATCAACCGACTGCTGTTGCAGGTCAGATACAGCACTTGATAGCGCTCGGATACCTGCCGCACCAACGAGCAAGCGCGCACCACCGTTTCATCATCCAAATTGGTGAAGGGATCGTCCAAAATCAAGAAGGGACGTTCTCCTTCAAACATAGCATCAAGCAACGCAAGCCGCTCGCACAAAGCGATCAGATCGCGCACACCAACGCTAAAGGCATCGGTTTCGCGGGATAGTCCTGCCGCACGCAATTTGACACGGAATTGTCCGTCCATGGTAAACACGGGTGCCTCACCACCGTTCAGTATACCAAGATACCGCCCGAAGCTGTCTTGCATCGCATTCAAATAGCGCCCGGAGAGCTGCTCTCGCGCCAGCTTCAGATATTTTTCTGTCGACTGAATGATCGCAAGCTGCCCATTTTGCTCCTCCAGCTGTATTGCCAACGCTTCGCGTTCGCTTTCCAGCTCGTCCAATTCTTCCACCTCGGAGATCAAGCGTGCTTTGGCTTGTTCCTCACGAGCAAGCACTTGTGTCCACTGGGTAAGCGAGGCAGTAAGCTCGCGTTGTCTTGCCTCCAGCGCCGCGAGATCGGACACTTCCCTCGCCTGTTCTGTCAACAGCGTTTCATTTTCCATCCGATATTGCTCTCGTAATGCCGCGATCTCGGCCTGCTTGCGTTCACGTCGTACAAGAGCGTCGCGATAGCGGCTATGCAACTCGGTCAGCCAACGCGTCAGACGCGTCGCATCTTCGGGGATACCCTTCATGCTTCGCATCAAGGTCAGCAAATGAGCCTGGGCCTCGTCCAGCGCATGACGACATGCACGGCGGGACAGCTCGGTTTGTTTCTCCTTCTCGCGCAGGCAAGCAAGACGCTCACCCCGCGCCACCAAACGTTCAATGCACAGTGCGGCCTCGGTTGCTCCGGGGCAAGGCTCGCCGGGATAAGTCGATCTCCACAGCTTGGCAAAGTGCGCGGCTCTCTCGGTCGCTTGTGCATACAGCTCTGCCTGTTTGATCTTCTCATCCAATTGCGCCATCTGTTGCTCAGTTTCCTTTGCAAGTGCCACAGCTTTCATGCGGCGCTTGGCGTGCATAACGGCAAGGACCAAAGCAACGCCCAAGCAAACAATGGAGCCAATCCACAAAAAGGGATACCACAGTGCGGCCACCGCGGCTGCCATCGCCAACGCCAGCATAACCATCGCGGAAGGGGCAACCTTTCTTATCTTGCCGGACGCGCGGCTCTGTTCGAGCGCGTGACGGTGCTTTTGCAGAGAATACAGATCCGCACGGGCTTGGAGATATTGCTCCTCGGGGTCAATGTCCTTCAAAAGAAGCTGCTCTCCCTCGTGATCCATGACCAGTATCGACGCGCGATTGTAGTCGCGTGCCGCATGGCGCAGAGCTTCTACCTTTTCTTCATTGGGAATTCCTTTGGCAAAGCGGAGAGAGAGTTCTTGTAGCTCCTTCAATTCCGCTTCGTCAAGGCGTGCGTCATTCAAACGGCGCTCAGCCGCTTCGCGTGTATCGACTGCACAGGATATGGTTTCAATCATGCGTTCCGTCGGTTCTTGTCCACCCAACGCATCGCGGCAGTCGGAAAGAATTGAAGTCAGCTCGGCTTCCTCGGCCTGCAGAGCCGCCAGACGCGCCCCAACGGCTCGTCCCTCACGCTCGTGCAGCGCACGCGTATGCTCTCTTTGCAAGTGTTCCGCCTCGGCACGGGCTTCGATTATCGTTTCGGTCAATTTAGCAATGCGTTCATCGCAAGCAGACAATGCCGTTCGTTGCGCGCGACAGCGTTCAATATCGCGATCCAGGGCAGCAATGGCCGCTTCGCACTCGGCGATCGTTCCACCGCCCCCCGTCAGATGCTTGAGCTCGCGGCGACGCTTTTCCAGTGCCGCCATGGCGTTGTCAAAATTGGCAAGGTCATCCGTTGCATCAACCAGGCGATTGAGCTTGGTGTGAATACTGACCATGCCGTCTCGGGTCACATCGTCAGGCCGCTGAGAAAGATATGTTGACCGCTCATAGGCCGCCGCGTCAACACCGAACAATCTCTCACCGGGGGAGATCGCCCAATCAACGTCTGCCTCGCGTCCCGTCCGCAAAGACAAAACGGCAAGCGTATCCTCGGCTTCCTTGGCACCAAACGCGCGCTCAATGCGATATACTTCACCGTCAATCTCAAGATCCAGACTTCCGCCATAGACACCGCCCTGCCAGGGCGCGTATCTCTTGCGCTCATTTTCAATGAGCGATCGGCGTGTCGTGGAAGGCAGACCGTACAGCATGGCCTTAATGAACACGGCCAGCGTGCTTTTTCCATAGCCGTTGGGGTGCAGTCGAACGTTAAGCCCTGCATCAAACGTCTCGGTATGATCGTGCAGACCGCCGAAATTTTCAATGTGCAAGCCAATCAGTCTCATACGTCCACCTCCTCGCCGCGCAATGCCCGCAGACCGCACAAAATGGTACGTTGCTTTTCTTGATCTGACAAGCGGGAAGCCATGACAGTACGAATAAACTCGCCTTTCAGCGATACATCATGCGCATAGTCTTCGGGGCGAATGGCAGGTATGGTCTGATCCTTCAGCCGGGCAAAATAAAACTGCTCGTTCAACAGCTTGGCAAGATGTACGGTATCATAGCTGACCTCGGGCGATAACGCCCCCGTCAGCACCGCCTTGACCATATCCGTCGTCTCAATGCCCTCGATCGCAACGCTCAATCGCTCTTGTATCTCGCCAAAGCTGCCACAGCCGCTAACATCGATCTCGATCAAATGCAACGTGCGCTTGGCAATGGGGTAAAAGGTCACACGAGCATCCACTGATGCTTCGGTATCAACCAAAATATAACCCTTTTTGCCGCATTCGTCAAAGCCGCGCCCCTCGGGGCAGCCGGCATACGCCCAAAGACCACGCTTGTCGAGTGCCTCACAGCGGAAGGCGTGCTCATGCCCCAGTGCCAGATAATCAATGCCGCGATTTTGAAGATGCTTCAGCGCAATCTTCTCGCCACCGCCATCGCCGGTGCGAACGATCTGACCGTGCAACATAACAATATGAAATTCACCGATCTCTGCCACGGGTAGTTCATCATAGATTCCGGGGTGCCCGATGGCCGACGTACCGCTGATACGCACGCCGCCAATCACGGCACTCGCCCAGCGATCCGACGGAAACGCCGTCCAGTTATCCGGAGGCGTATCGTTGGCAAACAAGGGCGCAACTGCCTCGTCGTGATTGCCTGCGACATAAAAGAATCGGAGAGAGGGATGATCGCAAACGATATCACCGACATAGCGGCGCGTTTTTTCGCTGACGCGAGCCGTGTCAAACAGATCCCCTGCCAGCAGCACCGCCTCAACGCCCTGCACAACCGCTTCATCAATGGCGCGCGAAAATGTCATAAGTAACTCGACGCGGCGCTCGCGAGCGCGAACAGACGTCAGGCCTGTTTCCATTTTGGCGTCCAAATGAAGATCAGCTATATGCATCAGCTTCATATCTCATCCTCCTTGTTGTTTTTGTCTTGGGCGATCATTTGGATGCCTTGATCGCCTCACCGATCGCGTCAGACAAGACGACAAAATCGGTAATGCTTAATTTTTCGCCCCGAATATCCGCACGGTGACCGCACGCTACAATAATATCCGTCAGTTGCTCTTTGGAAAGCTCCGAAAAAGCTGCGCTCAGCGCATTGGACAGCGTTTTTCTTCGTTGCTCAAATGCCGCCTTGATGGTGCGAAACATGAGTGCCTCGTCCTTGGGATGATAGGGCTTTTCTTTATACAATCGAATACGCACGACAGTCGAATTGACCTTGGGCGCAGGTACGAAGCGGTCAGCAGGCACGGTAAACAGTGCCTCAGCCTGTCCGTAATACGCCAGCACTGCCGTGATTGCGCCGTACTCCGATTTTCCCGCGCGAGCGCACAATCGGTCGGCCACCTCCGACTGGATCATAATGGTAATATTATCAAACGGCAAACCGCTTTCCAACAGCTTCATCAAAATGGGTGTGGTAATATAATAGGGCAAGTTGGCACAAACAGACACACTTCCGCGAGCAAAATCCTCGCCTAGCAATGCTGCAAGATCCGCCTTCATCACGTCCTCATTGACAACCGAAAAATTGCGGTATTCTCCCATTGTGAAGGAGAGGACAGGAATGAGCCCCTTGTCAATCTCCAACGCGATCACCTTGTCGTATCGCTCGGCCAGTGCCCAAGAAAGCGTTCCGATGCCGGGACCAATCTCCAGAATGGTAGAGCGACGATCGTCGCAACAACCGCCGGCAATGTCCTCAACCACCGTTCTATCAGTCAAAAAATTCTGCCCCAGCTCCTTGCGGAAGTTGAGGTGAAACATATTCATAATCTGTTTGATCTCGCGAATATCACAAAGGTTCATAGTTTCCTTCCCTTCTTTATGTCGAGCAATGGATATAGATATCATAAGTATAGCACAAACAGAGGCAAAAATCAAGCATTCATCCATCAAAGCAATACACACATCAACTTTTTTCTAAAAAATTTAATTTTTAAGAAAAAAACTCTTGCTTTTTTGAAAATGGTGTGTTATAATATCATGCGTTGAGCGAACGCTCCGCTGGTGTGGCTCAGTTGGTAGAGCAGCTGATTCGTAATCAGCAGGTCGCCGGTTCGAGTCCGGCCATCAGCTCCAAAATTCCGAGGATAACAATCCTCGGGATTTTTTTGTTTTAGAAAACGTTGTTTGTTTTGCTGTTTCTTCTGCTATTTCTCGGTAATCCCTTCCCCTGATCCACGCAAAAATCGCATGAAAAATCAACTTGATTTTCCATGCGATTTTATGTTTTATGGTATATGTTATCTCTTCTTCAAAGCACCAACACCCAGCGACAACGCCATGACAATCATTGCCACACCGCCAAACGCCAAGCTCGCGCCACAGCCTTTTTTCTCATCAACGGGAGGCTGCTCGTCCGAGCCATTGTTTTCCTCATCGGTCGTGTCTCCGTTGGTTTCATCCTTGGGCTGCTCGTCCTCGGGCGGATTCGCCTCAAATTCAGCAATTTTTGCCTCGGCTGCCGTCAGCTTATTCACAGCTGCCTTGGCGACGTACTCCTTGGCGCCCGAGCCCAGACGATCGTATGCACGTCTTGCAGCCGCTACGTCTTCTTTAACCGACTCAAAATTTTCAGCCGTAATCTCCCCGATCGCCTCAATCTTTTCTACAACCTTGGCAGCAGCTTCACGGTATGCAGCTTCCTGGCGTTCTGCCGTAGTAATTGCATCCCAGTCGGACAGTCGGAAATTGTCGATCTTCACAGTAATTCCCGTATTTTCGCTTTCGCCGACCATATAGAAGCGAAGGAAGTTGATATTGGAAATATCAAACGGGCCACTCTTGCCGTCCTTTACGCCTTCGTCCTCCTTGGCAGATGCAAGGGGAAGAATGACATGGTTCCAGCCTGCCTTCAGCTCACCGCCTTTATTGTTGAAGCGGATGCTGTCCAACGTCCAAGCAAGCTCTTGATTATCGCATTCACCACTGGAGGTGATCTCCAGATTGGAGTCCATCTTGCCGACCTCGCCAAACAGGTCAAACAGTCTAACGTCCGACACGTACAAATCGAACTCTAACGTATCATAATCCGTACCGTCGACGACCTCGGGCAATTTCATTTCATTGACCTGTCCTGCGCCCACATTGAATTTCAAGCTGGCTTCGCCTTCCGTCTTATCTTCGGTATCCAGCGAAAGGGCGTTATTTCCTGTAGGCTTGGTATCGCAGTTGAACAATGGGATAGATGTAATGCCCGTTTCCTCATCCGTTTCGGATTCGGATGCACAGACTGGCAGCATCAAGGACAGTGCAAGGATCAAAACAAGTAAAACGCTCAGTACTTTTTTCATGATTAGCCTCCCTTAAATATATAACTCCGGTCATTATGCCGTTATTGTTATTATATCATATAAAAATTTGTTTTTCAACAATAAAAATTAAAAAAAGAGGAGCATATGCCCCTCTTTTTTTGCTTTATTTATCTTTTTTTCTCAACATCATTGTCGAAACAGCGGCAGCCAACATCATGATCGCCGTTACGCCAAGACTAAGCACGGATGCGCATCCCGTTGCCATCTCAGTCACCTCAATTCTCTTTTTTATTCAGCGCGGTTGCGCCAAGCGACAAAGCCATAACGAGCACAGCAATTGCGCCAACGCTCATCATGCCCTTACAACCGCTGTCGTTGGTTGCAGGGTCTTGCACGTCCGCGTTATTGTTCTCGTTCTCATCCTCGGTCTTGGGCGGATTTGCCTCAAACTCGGCAATCTTTGCCTCAGCCGCAGCCAGTTTATCCAACAATGCCTTGGAGATATAAGCCTTTGCATCATCGCTGAGCTTATCGTACTGGATTCTGTAGCTGATAACCTTCAGCTTGAGCGACTCATAGTTTTCTGCCGTGACCTCGTCAAGCTCGCTGATCTTGTCTATGACCTTGTCAGCAGCTTTCTTGGCAGCCGCCTGCTTTTCAGCCTCAGCAGTAACAGCCTGACGATTAGACAGGCAAATGTTGTCAAGCTTCACGGTGATCGTATGCTCTCCGCTTTCGCCAACCATAAAGAAACGCATGAAATTGATTTTGGTAATATCAAACGGACCGGCAACTTCAGGGTGATGACCGTCTTCCGATCTGGGAACCGCAGTTTCCAGAGGCAGAATGATGTGGTTCCAGCCCTCGACAAGCTCGCCGCCCTTGTTGAACTCCTTGATTTCAGACAATTTCCAAGAGATCTCTTGGTTGTCACAATATCCGGACGAGGTAATCTCAAAGCCGGAGTTTCCTTTGGTAAACAGATCAAACAGAATGGCGTCAGACACGTATATGTCAAATTCCAGCGTGTCGCAGCCTTCGCCATCAATGGGCTCGGGAAGAGGCATCTGGTTAACGGAGTCTACGGAAACAACGAAGGACAAGCATCCCTCTCCCTCCTGCATATCCTCTTTGTCAACCTCGTAATTGTTGCTTCCACTCGGCTTTTGGTCGCAGTTGAGAAGCTGCAGATACGTAATATCCGTATCGGGATCGGTCCAGGATTCGCTTTCTGCGCACACAGACAGAGCCATCGTCAGCGCCAGCACCGCAACCAATAAAACAGCGATTACTTTTTTCATGGGTAAATCCTCCTATTGCTTACACAGAATACCGTGTATGATTAGAATCATTATATCACGCCATATTTCATTTGGCAAGGGCGGAATTCAAAAAAGCAGCCGTGTCCGGCAAATTCGTATAAATCACCGAAACGAGCGGTGCTTTTTTGAGCAAAACACCCATTCGCTTATGAGCGGTTCGATGTGATTTCATCCCACGTCTTAAATGCTTGATACGCATTCTCGGGACGACATCCGGGGCCGAACTCCAGCTGTGCAATACAGCCTCCGTCCTGCCACAGGGTGTTGTGCACCTTTTTGACCGCCGCGTCGATGTCCTGTACGGTGCCGTTCGGCAACAGATGCTGACGGTCGATCTCACCCCAGAAGGTGATCTTGCCGCGGAACTGCGCAAGACTGTCGATACCCATGCAGAACAGCTGGGAGTTGATGGCATCCAGCCCCAGCTCGATCAGATGGGGATAGATGTCCAGAATATGTCCGTCCGAGTGCATAAAGATCTTTTTACCGTGGCTGTGCGCGATATCGATATAGTCGCGGTACATGGGCTTAAAATACTCCACCCACAGTTTAGGCGAAATCAGAAGTCCGCGCTGGGATCCCCAGTCATCCATAAAGGACAGCGCGTCAACGTCTGTTTTGGCCCAGGCGGTGAGCTGACGGCAGTAAAAATCATGCAGACGCTTCATAAATTCGATCATCTTGGGGGGCGGATCCATCAGATCCATATACAGATTGACCGTGCCGCGGATAAACTGCAGCTGCTCAAACGGACGAGGTGTACAGCCGCACTGGGTGAACATATCCGTACCCGCACATGCGCGATTGACAAAGTCGCGATCAAAGGTCAGCATCTCTTCGGGAATATGCACGTGAGCCGTGCCGTCCCAGTCGGGATCGTCCTCGCCGATCTGGGGGTTTTTGACCTCGCCGATGATACCCCCATGGATATTCTCAAACACGCAGCCGAACTCGTCGGTGTACTGTCCGATCGCGCAGGGATCCCCTTTGGCAATGGTCGGCTCGGCCAGCGGCGCACCGATGCCCGTCACATCGGGCGGAAAATCGTGAAACAGCTGATCGACCTCTTTGGGATAATGCTGGTTCGCCCAGGGCAGCGTCCAAATCTGGCGGGGCGCTCGTCCCGTTTTGTTGCGAAATTCAAGCGTGGCCAAAACCAGCTCTCTTGACGTCATCATAGGTATACCTCCGAATGTGTGGTTTCCCCTTGATTATAGCGTTTTTTCCCCTCTTTGTCAAGAAAATTTGAGCAGTAAAAACGCACCCCGCCACAGCGGGGTGCGAACGTTTATACGATTACTTATCCACCGTCTTCATGGTGGGGAACAGCAAGACGTCACGGATGGCGGGCGAGTCGGTGAACAGCATGCACATACGGTCGATGCCGTAGCCGATACCGCCTGTGGGGGGCATACCGATCTCCAACGCGTTGAGGAAGTCCTCATCAGTGTGGTTGGCCTCTTCATCACCGGCGGCAAACTGCTTTTCCTGCTCGGCAAAGCGCTCACGCTGGTCGATGGGGTCGTTGAGCTCGGAATAAGCGTTGCACATCTCCCAGCCGTTCATAAACATCTCAAAGCGCTCGACGTACTCGGGATCGTCGGGCTTTTTCTTGGTCAGAGGCGAGATCTCAACGGGATGATCCATAACAAAGGTAGGCTGAACCAGATGATGCTCAACGAATTCCTCGAAGAACAAATTGAGAATGTCGCCCTTGGAGTGACGATCCTCGTAGTGCACGCCCTTCTCGTCCGCAATCTTACGCGCTTCCTCCAGCGTCTTGATCTCCTTGAAATCAACGCCCGAATACTGCTTAACGGCATCCAGCATGGTAATGCGGGCAAAGGGCTTGCCCAGATCCATTTCCACACCGTTGTAGACGATGGTGGTCGTACCCAAAACCTCAAGGGCTACGTGACGGAACATTTCCTCGGTCAGATCCATCATGCCGTGGTAATCGGTGTAGGCCTGATACAGCTCCATCAGAGTAAACTCGGGGTTGTGGCGGGTATCCAGACCCTCGTTGCGGAAGACGCGGCCGATCTCGAATACTCTTTCCAGACCGCCGACGATCAATCTCTTCAAATACAGTTCAAGCGAAATTCTCAGCTTGAAATCCTCGTCCAGTGCATTGAAATGCGTTTCAAAGGGGCGAGCAGCCGCACCGCCTGCATTGGAAACGAGCATGGGCGTTTCGACCTCGATAAAGCCCTTGGCGTCGAGGAAGCGGCGGATAGAGGAAATAATCTTGGATCTCTTGATGAAGGTATCCTTGCTCTCGGGATTGGTGATCAGGTCAACGTAACGCTGACGGTAGCGCTGATCTACGTTGGTCAGGCCGTGGAACTTCTCGGGCAGGGGCTGAAGACTCTTGGACAGCAGCGTCAGCTCGGTGACATGCAGCGAGATCTCCTCGGTTTTGGTCTTAAAAACAGTGCCCTTGACGCCAATGATATCGCCGATGTCCAGCTTTTTAAATCCTGCATAGGGCTCCTCGCCAATGCTGTCGCGAGCAACGTACAGCTGCATGGTGCCCGACAAATCCTGCACGTGGCAGAAGGATGCCTTGCCCATGACTCTCTTGGTCATCAATCGTCCCGCGATGGAGACGGTCTGACCCTCGAGCGCTTCAAAATTTGCTTTGACGTCTGCGCCGTGGTGGGTGACGTCGTACTTGGTGATCTGATAAGGATCGCAACCCGCCTCTTGCAGCGCAGCCAGCTTCTGGCGGCGAATAAGCGCCTGCTCGGACAGCGATGTGTTTTGCATATCTGCCATAGTTATATCTCCTTTTGCGTGATAAAAATACGCACTTTTCTTCTAAAAAAGTATTATAGCATAAGGAAATCAAATTGTCAAGCACTGTTTGTGTGCATTATCGCTTTTCACTCAAAACGATGCTCCTTTCCTCACCTAAATTTTCCATTTTGGCACTTGTTTTGTGTCAGCTTTTGTGCTATACTAAAATAGTAGGGTGCGCACGATCGTGCACACATCAAAAAACGATGCTTTATCACCTGAAGGAGGTTATACATATCATGAAAATCGCATTGATCGCACACGACAAAAAGAAAGACGAGATCATTGAGCTCGCCAAAACATACAAGGACGTATTGGCAAATTACGAGCTGTACGCTACGGGGACGACAGGTACTCTCATCATGGGCGAAACTGCATTGCCCATCCACCGCATGAAGAGCGGCCCTTTGGGCGGTGACCAACAGATCGGCGCTATGCTGGCGAACGGTGAGTTAGGACTGATCATTTTCCTGCGTGATCCGCTGACCGCACAGCCTCACGAGCCTGACGTGTCTGCCCTGCTCCGTCTTTGCGACGTACAGAAGATCCCGTTGGCAACCAACGCCAGCAGTGCCACCATTATGCTCGAAGCACTCAAAAACGGCACCTTCTTTATCCATCGCGACTGAAACGTGTCAATTAAGCCTTCTCTTCAAGGGGAAGGCTTTTTTACGATTGATTTTCACCCGCCCATCCGTTATAATAAAAGCAGATCGACCACGAGAGGAGAAGCCATGCAATATCTGAAATCCTTTACCCTCGCCTCCGAGCAACAAGAGCTTGAATTTATTTTATGCAGTCAAGAACGAGTGCTGCTTGATATGTCCTGCTACAACAAGATGTCGGCCTATCCGTTCAAGCTATTCCCCTTCAAGGGTTTGCACCATTTGGAATTTTCCCCCGTGACCATCATCTACGGCGGCAACGGCTCGGGCAAATCGACGCTTCTCAATATCATCGCGGAAAAGCTGGGCATTCATCGCTCCGCGCCCTTCAACGACTCGCACCTAATGGAGCATTATCTCGGATTTTGCTCGTATGAGATGTACGACGGAACAAGCAAGCCGCCCCGCGGCAGTGAGATCATTACCAGCGACGGCGTGTTTGATTTTCTGCTCGATCTGCGGGCGATGAACCACGGCGTTGACCAAAAACGCGAGGAGCTGTTTGACGAGTATCGCGCCACCATCAAGGACTGCCAAGACAACGGCTACCAAATGCGCTCGTTGGAGGACTACGACGAGCTCAAGCGCCGCAACGAGGCACGCCGCGTGACGAAAACGCAGTACGTCAGCCGCCGCTTAGGTGTGGTCGAGCAAGAGACAAAATCCAACGGGGAAAGCGCCTTTGGTTATTTTACGCACAAGATCAAGGAAAATGCGCTGTATCTGCTCGACGAGCCGGAGAACAGCCTGTCGGCCGCACTGCAAGCCCGCCTTGCCCAATTTCTCTCCGATTCCGCACGATTTTACGGCTGTCAGTTCATCATTTCCACTCACTCGCCCTTTTTGCTCTCCATGAGAGGAGCAAAAATCTACGATCTTGATGCCTCGCCCGCGGCCGTCAGGCGGTGGTCAGAGTTGGAGAACGTCAGGGCGTATTATGAGTTATTTGTTCAAAGGCAAGAAGAATTTGATTAACAAAAGCGCATCACGCAGATGATGCTCTTTACAAGCAGCCGTACGGGAATCCGACTTCCGCTTTGCGGCATCGGCGGAGTCTGCCCCGCCGCTTACGAGCGAGCTCGACGCGCTCTTGGGCAGACTCTCGAACCCATATTCAAAACGCTTTGCGTTTTGAGTGTGTTGATTACAACAGGATAGCAAAAAAGACAGCATCCGAACAAGTTCGGATGCTGTCTTTTTTGGTGACCCGTACGGGAATCGAACCCATGTTTTCGCCGTGAGAGGGCGATGTCTTAGCCGCTTGACCAACGGGCCAGGTTTGCGGCCGCTCTTGCGACCTTGGCTATTATATCATACGTCTTTTTATTTGTCAAGTATTTTTTTGAAAAAATTTGTGATTTTGTTTTACTCCAAAACCATCGTTATTCGGTATCACTTCGTCCGACCATGGCAAGATATTCTTCATACGAACAAAGCAAGCGGAGAGCGGCAAGCAATGCGTTCGGAGTCATGCCCTCGGGCAGACCAAGCGAGGCTGCAAGTGCATCGCGACGAGCTGTGCTATGCTCCTTGCCCGTCAGACCGTCGATATAAAAATCTGTCTTGGACAGTGGATTTTCCATGGCGCGCGCGATAGCTTCACCATTTTCATAAGGCTTGAGAAGGTCGTAGAGCAACTGCTGCTCCATGCCCTCGACACCCAGCGTTCCCTCCGCCGAGGGCTGTGCTTTGCGTTTTTCCTTGCCCTTGATTTGAGGTATGTAGAGTTGGATGAGCCGATTGGTGGGCACGGCGCTCGTGATATGCGAGCGAATGAGCTTACCCGCGCCGTCGCTGTCAGTCAGAAGGATGATGGGGCTTTTTTGAGCCAGCGCGCGGATGAGGGTGAGTTTTTCCTTATGATTGAATACGCCAAAGCCGTCGGTGGTGATGATCTGGCCGTTCATGATACACTGCAGGCGTTGCTTGTCGTAACGGCCCTCGACGATGACGGGGTATGGGATATTTAATTTTTTCGCCATGGCGATGACCTCCTATGATTTTTTACAACTACTCCTATGGACGATCATACTGCGCACTTCGTGCGCGCTGATCTGTATCGGCTTTGATTGCCACCTCTTGGCACGCCCCAAGAAGTGGCCAAGAAACGCGCCAAGACGTTCCCTCTTGGATCTCCCTTTCCGCGCCGCTCTGCAAGGTAGAAAAGGGAAAAACCATATTTTTTGTTACTGTATCTCCCACCGCATAGCCAACACGAGCGGCAGATGCAGAAAGCGAGATTTGTTAAAGCAATTCTAATTTTATGGAGCGTAATGGGCAGGGGGACGGAGTAAATCTGCGAAGCAGATTTATGCCGAGCGGAGCGAGGATAGGCCCCATGAGCTCGCGGTAGCTTTTCTTTGGAACAGCGTAGGAGATTTCCCTTTTAGCCGTGCATTTTACATGAAAGTTTTTGGGGATCCAAGGGGGCTTTTTTCAAAAAGCCCCCTTGGTCGCCGAAGGCACGTGCCCTTTATCTGACAAAAGCCCAGACGAGCACCAGCAAACCCAGCGCAATACGGTAGATACCGAAGGCGGAGAAGGTATGGCGTTTGACAAAATCGGTCAGGAAGCGGATGGCCGCAAGAGACACGCCAAAGGAAACGAAACAACCGACGGCAAGCGTCAGATAGGCCATTGCAGGCACGGCCGTGCCGCTTCCCAACACGTATTTGACAAATCCCAACGCCTTGATGGCGCTCGCGCCCGCCATGGCAGGGATGGCCATGAAAAAAGAAAACTCAGCGGCAGTCGCGCGGGATAGTCCCAGCATCATAGAGCCCAAAATGGTCGATCCCGAACGCGAGGTGCCGGGAATGAGCGAGAGCGCCTGGAATGCGCCGATGCACAACGCAGTCGGCAGGGTGATGTCCTCCACCCGCTCAATGAGGGGCGCCCTGTCCTTGCGGCATTTTTCGATCAAAATAAAAGCCACACCGTAAACGATCAGAGCAATGGCAACAACAACCGAATTGTACAGCCAGCCGTCCATATCCTTGCCCGTCCGGGATTCCAAAATTTTATCCACAACCAAGCCGACAAAGGCAGCGGGGATACTCGCGACAAGCACTCGCCCCCACAATTGCCAGGTTGCTTTGCGCTCGTTTGCATCAGCGCGACGGGAAAAGGGCCATAGCTTGTGCCAAAACAGTACAACGACGGCCAAAATAGCGCCAAGCTGAATGACCACCTGGAACATTTCGTAAAACTCGTCCATAAAAGAGGCATCCGCGGCATATTGGAAGGACAAAAGATCCTCGAGCAGGATTAGATGCCCCGTCGAGCTGACGGGCAACCACTCGGTGATGC
>JAFVZV010000164.1 GCA_017507985.1 Clostridia bacterium | reverse complement strand
GTGATCCTTTTAGCTCTTCCCTGCTTCATTCTACAAATGGAGTTCCAGAGTTTTTTTGTTACAGCGGAAAAACCCCAACTTGGCTTATTTGCAACTCTGCTTTCAGGTGTAACAAACATGGTGCTCGATGCCTTACTCGTCGCAATCTTTCCATTCGGGTTAATCGGTGCGGCAGCTGCGACAGCGATCAGCCAGGCCGTTGGAGCGATCTTTCCATTGATCTACTTTTCTCGTTCCAATCATAGTCTTTTGCGGCTTGGCAAAACACAAATGGATGGGTTAGCACTCCTGCGAACCTGTGCCAATGGCTCGTCCGAGCTAATGAGCAACGTTTCCATGTCGCTGGTTGGTATGCTATACAACGTGCAGCTATATCAATATGCAGGTCAAGACGGTGTCGCAGCATACGGTGTTTTGATGTATGTCAATCTGATTTTTCTGGCAATCTTTATCGGTTACGTGATTGGAACTGCGCCCATCGTTGGTTACCATTACGGCGCCAAAAATCATGCGGAACTTAAAAGTCTTTTGAAAAAAAGTCTGATCATCATTGGCATCTGCTCGCTTGGTATGCTTGCTCTGTCTGAAGCATTAGCAAAACCATTATCTCAAATATTCGTGGGATATGATGCAGACTTGCTTGAGATGACGGTCCACGGTTTTGTTATCTATTCCTTTTCCTTCTTATTTGCGGGAATTGCAATCTTCGGTTCGTCCTTTTTCACCGCGCTCAACAACGGATTGATTTCTGCGTTAATCTCTTTTTTACGTACAATGGTGTTCCAGGTTGCCGCTGTTATTTTACTTCCAATTCTAATTGGCAGCATTGACGGCATTTGGATATCTATTGTTGCAGCAGAGCTGATGGCGGCCCTTGTTACGGTTGTTTTTTTGATGACGCTGAGAAAAAAATATCAATACTAATACAAGCCTGTTCTTCCTCGTAGAAGAGCAGGCTTTTTTATGATTTTTCACCTAAAATTTTAACTTACCTCTTCCCAATCTACAAAAAATATGATATAATGTAGCCAATTATAATTAAGAAAGGATGTAACCGTTATGGAATTATCCACAAAACTTAAAGCTCTGGAAGGATGCAGCCGTGCCAATCGTTATGCTGATCGAATTTTCTCCGAGCTGTTGTATTTGTATCACCTCAACCGTGCTCGCAATTTAGGTTGGGATGACAAGCTTGATCGCGCTATGACATATCTTCTTGACTGTGTCCGCGACAACGGAGCGATCATTCGCGAAGACTGCGAAAACGTAGAAACAGCTCTTGCGGATCTCTCCGAACAAGCAAAAACGATCACCATACACTGCGTAGCACACGCACATATTGATATGAACTATCAGTGGGGATATCAGGAAACCGTTTCGATCACCACCGAAACATTCCGCACCATGTTGGATTTAATGAAAGAATATCCCGACTTTACCTATTCTCAATCCCAGGCATCTGTATATGAGATCGTTGAGAAATACGATCCCGCTCAATTGGCCGAGATCAAACAACGAGTCAAAGAAGGACGTTGGGAGTTGGCTGCCACCTCTTGGGTGGAATGCGATAAGAACATGCCCAACGGTGAGTCGCTTTGTCGCCACATCTCTTACACAAAAAAATATCTGTCTGAATTGTTTGATATTGATCCTGACACGCTCTGCCTGGACTACGAGCCTGATACGTTTGGTCACGCGGCTACCATTCCCGAAATTTTACAAGACGGCGGCGTAGATTACTATTATCATTGTCGCGGATGCAATCCGCGCGGGCCATACCGTTGGCAAGCTCCCTCCGGTAAGGAAGTCATCGCTTACAGCGATCCCAGCTGGTATCAATGCGGTGTTGACTACCGTGCCTTCGCTTACTATCCACAGATCGGCGCGACCTTTGGAGATGGCACTATGGATCAGTTTCTTAAGGTTTACGGTGTTGGTGACCACGGTGGCGGTCCCACTCGCATTGACCTTGAGAAGATCACGGACATGATGAATTGGCCGCTGTTCCCTACACTCAAATTCAGCCGTTATGATACGTACTTCAAGTATTTAGAGTCTGTTCGCGAGACGCTTCCCATTCATGTCGGCGAGATCAACTTTGTCTTTGCGGGTTGCTACACCTCTCAGGGCAGAATCAAAATGGCAAACCGTAAGTCCGAAACCCGTCTGTACGATGCTGAAATGCTGGCAGCTCAAACGGCCGCACTGACCGGCAAGCTGCCTCAGATTGACTTTACCAAAGCATGGACTAATACGCTATTCAATCAGTTCCACGATATTCTTCCCGGTTCTTGCGTAGTCGAAACGCGCGAGGACGCTATGGGACGTTTCCAGGAAACCATCGGCTACACCAACTCTGCTTCCATTGAGGCTCTGCGCGGTCTTTCCAATGCCATTGATACTGAAGGTATCCCTTATGATGACAACGCCATGGTTCGCTCTGAAGGCTCTGGTGCAGGGTTCTTGAACAACAAAGACCACTCGTTTGCCATCGCAGTTGCAGAGCGTGGACACGGTAGCGTCCGTATTCTGCATCTGGTCAACACCACCGCATACGAACGTGATGAAACAGCAACCGTTCTGCTTTGGGACTACCCTGCTGACGTTGGAAATATCGAGGCACATACGCACGATGGTACTCCCGTTCCCGTGCAGATTCTCGACAACGGCAAGCGTCATTTCCACAATGCCTACGCAACGCTTTTGATGCGCGTCAAAGTTCCTGCGTTCGGCTATCAGACCGTTATTCTTAAGCAAAAGGAGGTCGTGAATCCCAACGCATTTAATCTTCCTCCTATCAATGGGCGCCGTCAGGATACGTTTGGCGATCAGAATATGGTACTGGAGAATGAGTATATTCGCGCCGAGTTCAATGCTCAAACCTGTACGCTGGTTTCACTGATCGACAAGGAAAGCAACACGGAAATGCTTCCTGCAGGCGATCGTAGCGGTGGCCAATTCCGTTTGATACACGAGAATCCTCGTTTTGGACACAGTGCATGGACGCGTGGTCCGGCACAAAAGGTGGAATTTCTCAACGAAGATAACCGCGTTCATGTTTCCGCTTATACCCGCGGCGCTCTTTCACATTGGTTTACGTATGAAATGCCCTTCGGCACACGTTCGAATATGTCGGTGACCGTTCGCCTGAACGCAGGCAGCCGGCTGATCGATTATGATATGCGCGTCAATTGGTTAGAAACCGGTAACAACGACGATCAGGTTCTTCTGACTTTCAGCACTCCTGCCGCCTACAATATCGGTGCATACCGCTACGAGATCGCCAACGGTGTCATCGTGCGTGAGGAATTCGCCAATGATGTACCTTCGCTTGGCCGTATGGAACTCCTCCCTGCTGAGGGCGGTCATCCCGCGTATCTTCAGCTTATGGCTGATACCAAATACGGCTTCCAAGGTTGGAATCAGCGCGGCGAGCTTTCGCTGTTGCACGCTTCCTTCTATCCCGATCTCTACCCCGAAATGACAACGCATCACATTCATGCCGCCATCGCCGTAGTCAGAAACGGCGAAGAAGCACAAAAGCTGGGTGACTGCTATGATCATGAGCTTATTCCCGTATCGGGCAAGCCTCACAAGGGGTCCCTCCCTATGACAGGCTCGATGATGACTCTCAGCGATATCAAGGGAATCAGCCCCTCGGGTATTCGAGTAACTGAAGACGGTGCTCTTATCCTGCGTTTCTATAATCGCACAGATGAGATGAAGGTGACTAACATCACTCTTCCCGTGAACATCGCCTCGGCTTGTTACGTCGACTTAAATGAAAACGAGCAGGCTCCCGTCATGCTGGAGGGCGAGCGCACCATGGTCTTTACTCTCGACGCTTACGCTACACAAACCATCAAGGTTACGCTTGATAGAGCATAAACGATTTCAAATCCTTGCATACCCGCCGCCAAGAATAAATCCCTTTGCGGTGGGTATTTTGAAAAAGTTGACATGAAGGAGAACGCATTATGAACTTTTACACCAACCATCCCATACTGTTCGTACTGGCTGGCATTATCATCGCCGCTGTACTTGCACAGTCGATATTCTTTTTGATCAAAGCCTGGAAGCGCGGTGTTGCCCTTGGCATGGACAAGAAAAAATTGCGCAAGATTTCAACTACTGCCGCAGTGTTTACCATTGCTCCTGCCGTTGCTATCGTCATCAGCGTGCTAGCACTTTCCAAAAAGTTGGGGCTTGCTCTCCCGTGGCTACGTCTGAGCGTTGTCGGCTCGCTTTCTTATGAAGCAATCGCCGCGGAAAACACCTCCAACGCTATGGGTCTTGCCGGAAGTACATCTCCCAACGCATCGCAATACGTGACAATCGTGCTGGTTATGACAATTTCCATCATGGTAGGTATTTGGCTGGTCCCCGCTATATGCAAAAAGCTGCAAAACGGCATGGTATCGCTGGAAAAACGCGATAAAAAATGGGCAGATCTCTTTTCCTCTTCTATGTTTATTGGTATGATCTCTGCTTTCGTCGGCTTTGTCTTCTGTGATGTTGCTCGTCTTTGGTCGGCCGATGAAAACGGAATCGTTCACGTAATTAAAACCGTAACGGAAAATGGCGATAAGGTAGAAAAAAGCTTTTACTATACCAACACTTCGGGGTTGGTTCCCGTTTGCGTAATGGCAGTTTCGGCAATCGTTATGATGATTTTAGGGCTTCTTTCTAAAAAGCTCAAAAAAGCTGGCTGGCTTTCGGATTACGCATTGCCTATCAGTCTGCTTGTCGGTATGGCGAGCGCAATTCCGTTTGTGGCACTCTTCGGTGGGGAGGTAAAACTGTGATGAAACAAGAAATGACTTATATGGATAAAGTTCACCGCTGGGGTACGACTTGGAATCTTTCTATGATGGTACTTATGATGGCCTTCCCCTTTGCCGTTGCATTGATTTTCAACGCTATGCCCGACTGGCACGGTTTGCTTATGGGTTTGATAGCAACTGCTCCTATGTATTGGGCTGTTGGCATAGTTGAAACCTTTACCTACATTCCTATGCTTGGAGCTGGAGGTTCTTATTTGTCCTTTGTAACGGGCAATATTTCCAATCTGAAATTGCCTTGTGCGCTTGGCGCATTGGAGCAGGCCGGAGTAAAAGCAAACTCGGATGAGGGCGAAGTCGTTTCGACCGTTGCGATCGCTGTTTCCAGTATCGTGACCACTGTCATTATTATTCTTGGCGTTCTTTTGATCGTTCCTCTGACTCCTCTTTTGGAGTCCCCCGTACTTACCCCCGCGTTTGACCAAATGATCCCCGCGCTCTTTGGCGGTCTGGGCGTTGTCTTTGTATCACGCAACTGGAAAATTGCCATAACTCCTGTGATCTTGATGCTCATTCTGTTCATTTTTGTTCCTGCGCTGAACGAAGGAACCG
>JAFVZV010000163.1 GCA_017507985.1 Clostridia bacterium | reverse complement strand
GTGAGGTGGAAGAAATGGTAGAAACTTATAATAAACCCGTGGCGCTTGATAAAATTGATTACGTGATTTGGGGAACAGGTAGTCCTGCATGGGGAGATCCTCGTAACGTATGTACGAGAATGTTCTCAAATCATATCGTGTGGCTTTGCCACAAGAAGCCGATGAGTGCTTCTGAAATTGCAGAGGAACTGAATGTTCCTACAGTTTACGTTGAAGAAGAACTTGAAATCCTCCGCAAAGGCGAAAATGGAAAGTATGGTTTTCTTCGTCGCTTGGAAAACGGCAAATATGCGATCAACTTTGTTTTGCTTAATAAGGAAGTGTTTGAAAAAGCAAACGAAATCTATACCACGCAGTTGCCGAAAATTTGCGATACTATATCAAATTATATTGAGGAACACAGAAAGGAATATCTTGCTTTCCCATATCTCAATAAAAAGGTGGATATGAATCTTATCCTTTGGCAGCAGATATTCAACATTTCGACTGCCTTTGAGGGCCATATTGAGCGCATCCTGAAAGAAAAGCATTTCTCTGCCGTTGCCGATACGAGTTATCCGTTTAGTGTCTTTGGTTACATAGATAATGGAAAACGCTACGGTGCAGGCTGGGATGGTGTGACCGCGAAAAACGTTTGCGGTTTCTCCAACATTCACCTTGATAACATCTACATTACCCGTATCAAGCCGCATTTCCACTGTGGACTTAACGTATCGAACGATCCATTGATTCAGCTTGCGCTCCGAGCAATCGAAGGTCTTAATATTACCGCCTTGTCCGAAGAAGAAAAAGAGCACGCCGCAAAGGCAATCGAATGCGGATATCTGTACCGTGACGGAGATATGCTTTACACCAAAATTCTTGTCAGTATGCTTTCCGACAGGGATAAAATGTTTGCCATCAGTAACAAATTACAATTCGGATATTTTGACTCTGATGCAGAAATCGTTGCCGCAAAGATCGCGGAGCTCATCAAAGCATCGATTCCGGATTATCTGCTTGGCGAATGGAGGTTGGCAAATCGCCTTGCAAGCTTGCCAATCCTCGATGCGGTGGTCGAATACCTGGTTGAAAAAGGCGTATTAACACCGCCTGAAGATGGAATCGGGGCAGAAGGATGTTGGATGAGTGTAGAAAAGTGATATAAATACCGCCGAGAGCACATTCGCTCTCGGCGGTTCGCTTATTCTATCGTAAAATTTCTATTCTCATCAAATGTAATGCAGCAATCTGCCATTTCGGCATCAGTTGCGTCATGCGTGACAAGAATGGTCGTTTTTCCTTGGCGGCAACTGCGGATAAGCTCGCGCATTTTGATGTGAAGTTCTTCATCCATGCCGCGGAAGGGTTCGTCGAGCAAAAGAAGCTCGGCATCGGTGGACAACGCTCTCGCTAAGGCCACACGCTGGCGCATACCGCCTGACAGCGCGGCGGGGTAGGTATTTGCCTCGCCCGAGAGATCGACGCGTGCAAGCCATTCTACGGCCTCGCTAAGGGTTTCCTTTTTATCCGCCAGAACGAGATTGACATTCTCGGCGGCGGTCAACCAAGGGAGCAGGGCGGTGTCCTGAAACAGATAGGAAATACTATCAGTTTCACGCGTAACATTTCCCGTGTCAGGTAACTCAAGTCCTGCGATGACGCGGAGCAGCGTTGTTTTGCCACAGCCCGACGGTCCCATTACCACAATCGTCTTGCCCTCGGGAAGGCTCAACGAAAGATCGTTCAGCACGGTTTTGACCGATTTACCGTCCTTAAAGGAGAGCGTGATGTTTTGTAAGGTTACCATGCGCTATCCTCCTTTGCTTTTTGTTGTTCATTCGTTCTCTTTTGCAGGCGCAGGAATAGCAGCTTTGCAAAGAGCTCTAACAACAGACTCAGCACAATGACTACGACAGTCCAGGCAAACAGATCGGTGGTTTCCAAATAGAGCTTAGACTCATTGAGCTGCTTTCCGATCGACAGCGCGGGGAGCGCCAGTACCTCTGCAGCGATGCCGGCCTTCCAGGCAAGGCCGAGCGAGGAGCGACAGGCCGAAAGAAAATAGGGAAGCGCGCTCGGCACGTAAATGCGGCGAATTCGACGGATCAAGGGCAGTTGATAGACCTGTGCCAGATCGTGATAAGACTGTGGGATAGAACGCAAAGCGGTATGCAAATTAGCCCATACGACGGGAAAGACCATCAAAAAGGAAATGAACACGGGCAGAATATCATCGTTGATCCAAAGCATGGCGAGAATGATGAAGGACGCCACGGGGGTGCTTTTGATGACGGTGATGAGAGGGGAGAGCAGAATCTCGGCGGGACGGAAGGACGCTGTCAGAGCGGAAACAATGACTGCCATGCCAACGCCCAACACGATACCTCCCAACACGCGTAGCAGCGAGCGCAGAGTATAACGCCAGAAATTCGATGTAATGATCAAGTTACCCAAACGTTCTGCGACAGCTAACGGTGTGGGAAGAAGCAAGGGCTTACCGAGGCGAATCGCGGCGATATGCCAAACGATGAGCCAAAGCAAAACTGCCAGTGCAGAAAAGATGATTTTACCCAAAGCGGAATGAAAGAGTCGTGATTTTGTAGTTGCAGATTTCATTTTTATTATTTAATGCCGTAATAGAAATCGTCACCGGGCAGCTTTCCGCCGATCGAATTCGGCTGTACGCCCATCATGATGGTGAGGAAGGAGCTCATAGCATTCTTCATATCCTCGCCCGTCATGTAACAGATATTACAGTTGGGAATGGCCTTGGCTGCGACGGGAGCCTTGGCGAAAATACCTTGTGCGGCTACCATTTCAGCAGCTTCGTTGACATTGTTCATCAAAAAGTTAACAGATGCCGCATATTCTTCCAGGAATGTGGCGACCTCAGCAGGATGCTGCTCGGCAAATTCCTTGCGGACAACGATACAGCCCTGAACGAGGGAATTCTCGGGAGAGACCTTGTTCCACTCAGCAGTTAGATCCATAGCAACCTTAACGTCAGCGTTGGCACTCTTGGTGATGGTGACCAGAGGCTCGGGAAGCACGGCGAGGGTAACGTTGCCTGCCGCGACATTACTTTGCAGTTCGGCAGGACTGGTGAAGCCGTTGTCGATGATGACGTCAGCGGCTGTATCACCGACTTTTCCGACTTTCAGGCCATTTTGCTCACACAGATACTGAAAAATGAAGGTAGGATTTTGAGCAGGTGCGGCAACTGTCTTTCCCTTAAGATCTTCAAAAGAAGTGATATTATTACCATTGTCAAGTAGATAAAGAACACCTTGGGTGTTGATGGTCAAAATTTGAATGGCACCGCCCGTTTTATTGTAAACGACACTTGCGGCGTTGGTGGGCAGAGCAGCAATATCAACCGTACCGTTAATCAGAGCAGCGTTGACGTTGGTTGCGTCTGCTTCGACTTTGAAATTATAATTCAGCGTAGCCTTACCGTCCGCATGCGACTGCATCAGGGGCGCCATGCTGAACCCCGTTGTACCGCTAAGCACGGTGACATTTACCTGAAGCGAGGTGTCAACGGAGGGCTGCTCATTTTCATCGTTATTAGGGGGATTGCTATTATCGGGAGTTTGCGGCTGCTCGGGAGTACAAGCAAAAAGCATGACCGTGGCGGTAAGCACAAGCAACAGCGCAATCAAGCGAACAAAAACATTTTTTCTTTTCATGGTAAATTCCAACCTTTCAAAATGATATTTTATATTCAAGCGACGGTTGAGTTATTTTGTCAGCAACTGTCGTAGAAGTCAAGAGTAATGAGCAAGCATGGTCTCACGGTGATGGAGGGTATAATCATGACCATTACGCTCCAAAAAGCCGTCAGCGGTTAGCTTATCCATCGCTCGATAAAGTGAGGCGCGGCCGAGATCCAGTAGATCCGCAAGCGAAACGGCGGAAATAGTCAGACGGGTTGCAACGTTGTCCTGTGGGATTTGCGAGAGCAAATATAGTGCTAAACGGCGCTCTGCGCTTCCCGCTGTCAGATACTGAACCTTTCGATTAAGGAATTCTATACGTTGCGTCAGAAAGCGGATATAATTGGCCATGGTTTGCTGATGGGCTGCAAGGATTCGTTCCCAAAGAGAGGAGGGAACGAGTAAGACTTGACTTGGTTTAACAGCTATAATCGAGCTCTGAGGCGGCATATCTGCATTGAAAACGCAATGAACACCAAAGACAGCACCGGATTCCATGGTGCGAAGTAGGGCGGCATGTGTCAAATCGTCGGAACGTGCAAAAACACGTGCTGATCCACTCCATAGGACGCATAGACAATTGTTTGTTTGCGATGCCGGAAAGATCGTTTCGCCCGCATTGAATTCATGCCAGCCAATTGCGCAAGATAGTTCTTGCCATAGCTCATCAGGCAGCGTTGCCCATAAATGAAATTTTCGTATTGACGTGTCGGATATGATTCGTTTCATGCGTCACCTCGCTAATATTGTCTCATTTGAGACATCTAATTATATCATAGAAGATATAACTTGTCAACATCTTTTGATAAAAAAATAACAAAATTCTAAATATAAAATTTTTATCGTATCTTGATTTTTATGCAATTTCATGATAAAATATAAAGAGTGAATTATGCGATCCGGAGGGAACTATATGGACATCAATCAAACACAACATATTTTAGAGGTTGCATCGAACTTTTGTATTGAAGAAACGATCCAAGAAGTATTTGAGATTACGACGGGCCACATTAATCGTACGTATCATTTGATTACCGGGGCAAAACGTTCTTATATTTTGCAAAAAGTTAATACCGTCATTTTCAAGGACACGGAGGGACTGATGAATAACATCTCGCTCGTGACCGAACACTTACAAAAAAAGCTTGTTGCTGCCGGCATGGATGCTGATCGAGAGGCACTTCAACTGATTCCAACAAAGCAGGGGGGGATCTATCTCTCGCTTGGTGATGAGGTTTGGCGTATGTATTTGACCATTGAAAATGCGCGTACATATGACCGCGCCACATCGAATGATATGTTTTGTGAGGTTGGTCGTGCGTTTGGCTCGTTCCAGCGTGAGTTGGCTGATTTCGATGCGTCACAGCTGTGTGAAACCATTCCTGCCTTCCACGACACTGTACAACGCTATGCATATTTTGAAGAGGTTGTTGCCAAGGACGTTGTCGCTCGCCGCGCCGAGGTTGAGGCGGAAATTGCCTTCTTCATGGAAAGAAAAAAGAATGCGGGATTTATCGTTGGCGGCATACGCGAGGGACGGTTTCCCTTGCGCGTGACTCATAACGACACCAAGCTCAATAACATCATGATCGACGATGAAACGGGCAAGGGCATTTGTATTCTTGACCTTGACACGGTTATGCCCGGCTCCGTTTTGGCCGATTTCGGCGATGCCATTCGCTTTGGCGCCTCGACCGCAGCAGAGGACGAGACCGATCTTTCTCTCGTCTATATGGATATCGATAAGTTCTCCGCCTTTGCCAAGGGCTTCATCGGTGGTCTTGAGGGATCATTGACCGAAAATGAGGTCAAAGCGCTTCCCATGGGCGCTTACATGATGACGCTGGAGTGTGGTCTACGGTTTTTGACGGACTATTTGAACGGCGACACCTATTTCCGCATCAAGCATCCGACGCACAACCTTGATCGCGCGCGCAATCAGATGAAGCTGGTTGAGGATATGGAAGCAAAAATGTCGCAAATGAACGAGATCATTGAGAGTTATCTTTGATAAATAGGAGGACATAAATATGGCAATTTTAATTACGGGCGGTGCAGGTTTTATAGGCTCTCATACCGTCGTTGATTTTTTGAACGCAGGAGAGGATATCATTATTCTGGATAATTTCTGCAACAGCAAGCCTTGTGTTATCGACCGTATTCGTACCATTACCGGCAAGGAAGTAACGCTTTGCCGTGTCGATTTGCTCGATCGTGAGGCAGTAGAAGAGGTGTTTAAGGCTTACAACATCGAAAGTTGTATCCATTTTGCAGGTTTGAAGGCTGTCGGAGAGTCTTGCATGATGCCGCTGCGCTATTATCATAATAACATTACGGGTACTCTTATTCTTTGCGAGATGTTGCAGAAATATGGTGCAAAGAGAATTGTATTCAGCTCGTCCGCGACGGTTTACGGTAAACCCGAAAGCGTCCCGATTCGCGAGGATTTTCCTTTGTCTACCACCAACCCTTACGGTGAGACAAAGCTGATGATTGAGCGTATTTTGAAAGATCTGCACACTTCGGACCCCGAGTTTAGTGTGTCGATTTTGCGCTATTTTAATCCCATCGGCGCGCACGAGAGTGGCCTGATCGGCGAGGACCCCAAGGGCATCCCTAATAATCTGTTCCCGTATATTACCCAAGTCGGTGAGGGCAAATTACCGTTTCTGCGCGTATTTGGTGACGATTATGCCACTCATGATGGCACGGGCGTACGTGACTATATTCACGTTGTCGATTTGGCACGTGCCCACCTGAAGGCGCTGGAGCGCGCAAGAAAGGTTACGGGTGTTGAGTATTACAATGTAGGTACGGGTAACGGCTATTCCGTTTTGGATATGGTCCATGCCTATGAGCGCGTGACAGGGCTTGACATTCCGTATCAGATCGTCGAGCGTCGTCCCGGTGACATTGACGAATGCTATGCCGATCCCGCACTGGCAGAAAAAATGCTCGGATGGAAGGCAGAGTTTGATCTTGACGATATGTGTCGTGATGCTCACCGCTGGCAGTCGCAGAACCCCGATGGCTATCCTGACGAGGTATGATCCAATATGAGGCATATTGAAATTTGCTCTTTGGGCGTTCTGTCCGACGGGCGTGCTGTAACTGGCTATTGGCTTCGAAATGAAGCAGGAATGAAAGTTTTGATCTCGGATCTTGGCGGTACCATCTGGCAATTACACGCGCTCGACCGCGACGGCAATTTAGCCGACGTGGTGTGCGGCTATGACGATCCCAAGGCGCTGGAAGCGAGCGAAGGCTATATTGGTGCGCTGATCGGCCGTTTTGGTAATCGCATTGGTGGCGCGGCATTTGAGATCGATGGTGAAAACCATTTGCTGTATGCCAATGACAATACCAACCACTTACACGGTGGCAAGATCGGTTTTGACCGTCGCATATGGAGCGTTGAAGCCAACGACGGGGATGAACCGCAGTTGAAGCTGTCCTTGGTTTCTCCTGACGGAGAAGAAGGCTACCCCGGCACCGTGAATGTCACGGTCACCTATACGCTACGCCAAGATAACGCACTGGTGTTGCATTACCATGCCACGACGGATAAGACAACGCCCATCAATCTGACCAATCATGCTTACTTCAATTTGGGCGGCTTTGCGTCGGGAACCATCTTTGACCACGTGCTCTGCCTTGACGCGTCCGATTATCTATCGACGGACGAGCAGCTGATCCCCACGGGTAAGCGCGTTCCCGTAGAAGGAACACCCTTTGATTTCCGTCAGCCCAAACGAGTCGGACAGGATTTCACACCCGACGAGCGTTGCCGCGATATGCAAATAGCAGGTGGATACGATCATTGCTTAAATTTCACAAGCGGAGAAGCGCTCGACGGTAGTGTGCCGTTGCGCGGTTATCTGGAGCATCCTGCCAGTGGCCGTCGCATGGAGTTGTATACCAATCAACCCTGCGTTCAGTTCTATTCCGGCAATTTCCTTGTCGACGACGGCAACTTGCTCAAGGGCGGTGTTGTCAAGCATAAGCAAATGGCGCTGTGCCTAGAAACGCAAAAAATGCCCGACAGTATGCATCACGAGGACTTTACCAACGTAATGCTTCGTCCGGGCGAGATTTACGATTATACCACGATTTACCGCTTCGTCACGGTTTAACAAAGATCAACAGGGCTTCCATCAAACGAAGCCCTGTTTGTTTCTTCACAAAAATGACTCAACCGTCGGTTGATACATCCCCACTCAACCGTCGGTGTGTGGACTTTCATTTTCAAAACTGATAAAATGCAAGTAAAAGGAGGGAATTCCAATGGATCAGATCAAAATTGGAAAATTTATCGCGCAGCGCCGTAAAGATTACGGACTGACGCAAATGCAGCTGGCCGAGCGATTAGGTGTGACCGACCGCGCGGTATCCAAATGGGAAAACGGCAGAGCCATGCCGGATTCCTCAATCATGCTCGAGCTGTGCGAGCAACTCAAAATCACAGTTAACGATTTACTATGTGGGGAGGTAGTCAGTATGGAAAACTACAACAAAGAATTAGAAAAGAATTTGCTTGACATGGCAAAAGCCAAGGAAAGAGCGGACAAACATCTTCTTGTACTTGAATGGGTGATCGGTATCCTTTCAATTATTGTCTTAATTGTTCCCATCATTATCGGCTCACTTTTGCCGATGGAAGATTGGGTGAGGATTGTTTTGGTATTTTCAGGATTTATTCCATGCTTCGTTGGTTTCTTCTTTGCTTTGAAAATTGAGCAAATTGCAGGCTATTATGAGTGTAAGTACTGTAAGCACAGATATGTACCGACGTATAAGGCGGTTAATTTGGCAATGCATATGGGCAGAACGAGATATATGAGATGTCCCGAATGCGGCAAAAAATCATGGCAGAAAAAAGTTCTGACTAAAGAAGAATAAAAAAGAGAACCCCGAGATTTTGAATCTCGGGGTTCATGATATTGATTACAGATATTTTTTGATGACGTCGGTTGCGTCTTCATCGGGCATGGAAGCCGTGATGGTAACGTTAACATCTCTCTTAACCGTGAGAAGGTCGAGCTCTTCAACCAACTTTTCAAAAGAGGGAAGATCGTTGCCGCAGATCTTGAGTGCGGAATCGATAAACAACTCAGTTACGTCGTGATTGCTTGCAAGAAGACCAGCCACAAAACCGTAGAGGGACTGTGCGTCGTTTACATAATATTCGTCGGTATTAACCAGACGTGCTTGATATTTAATATCATATCTCAGCTTTTCGCCCTTTTCGAGAACGACAACGTTGCCGCCCGTGGTTTCCAGAGCCGAGTTGACCATTTGAATCAGAGTTTTCGTTTTACCTGTGCCTTTGATGCCGATAATGAGTTTGACCATAATTTTTTTCCTCCTGCATATGTCGGTCTTGTGTGGGTTATCCCTTTGGGATTTACTATATTATAAACTGTTTGCGATAAATTGTCAATATCAATTTATCATTTTTGATTAAAATTGTTGACTTTTAACAAATGCTATGCGCATTACAGACGTGCTTCCAGCGCGGCTTTCTGATCTTCGTAGCCGGGTTTGCCCAAAAGAGCAAACATATTCTTCTTGTAAGCCTCAACGCCGGGCTGATCGAAGGGGTTAACGCCCAAAACATAGCCGGAAATTGCGCAAGCAAGTTCAAAGAAGTAAATCATGTAACCCAGCGAATAAGCCGAGCGATCCTTGAGCTCAAGAACAATGTTGGGAACACCGCCGTCCTCGTGTGCGAGCAGCGTACCGAGCATTGCCTTGTTCTTCACGGCGTCCAGCTCCATGCCGGACAGGAAATTCAAGCCGTCGATGTTGTTGGGATCGTTGGGAATGGTGAAGTGGTCTTCGGAACTTTCTACCGAGATGACCGTTTCAAACTGGTTTTTGGTGCCGTCCTGAATGAACTGGCCAAGAGAATGCAAGTCAGTCGAAAAAATGACAGAGGCAGGGAAGATACCCTTGCTGTCCTTACCTTCGCTCTCACCGTACAACTGCTTCCACCATTCATTGAACATCTGCGCGTAGGTCTCGTAGCCGACAAGGATCTCAGTGACCTTACCCTTACGATAGAGAATATTGCGAATGGCGGCATAACGATAACAATCGTTGTTTTCGATGTTATCATCAGAAAAAGCCAGGCGGGCATCGTTGGCACCCCGCATCAAAGCATCGATATCGATATCTGCAACAGCGATGGGAAGCAGACCAACGGCCGTCAAAACGCTGTAGCGACCGCCGACGTCGTCGGGTACGACGAAGGTCTCGTATCCCGCTTCATCGGAGAAGCTCTTGAGCGTGCCGCGTGCGCGGTCGGTGGTAACGAAAATCCGCTCGCGTGCGCCGTCTTTACCGTATTTGTCTTCGAGCAAAGCGCGGAAAACGCGGAAGGCCACAGCGGGCTCCGTCGTCGTTCCCGATTTGGAAATGACGTTGATGCACACGTCCTTGCCCTCGCAAATGCGAAGCAGCTCGTTCATGGAAGCGGCGCTGATGTCTCGACCGGCGTAATAGATGTCGGGAGCGTCGCCGTTGACTTGATTGTATAGCTGGCCGTTCATGAATTCGATGACGGCGCGTGCCCCCAGATATGAGCCGCCGATGCCGATGACGATCAAAACGTCACAGGATTTTCTGATTTTATCAGCAGCGATCTTGATGCGAGCGAATTCTTCTTTATCATAGTTTTCGGGAAGATCAACCCATCCCAGATAGTCGTTGCCTGCGCCGCTACGAGTGACAAGCTGCTTATGTGCCGCAGTAATGGCAGGCTGAATATTGGTATATTCCTGCGGACGAATAAACTTCTGAAGGTAATGATCGTTTAATTTCAGAGCCATAATAACACCTTTCTTTTATTGGGAGGCAGTCGCCTCACGTTATTACCATTATTTTACACCCAAGCGCTGACAATTGCAAGCGGATTTTCTGATTTTTATAGAAAAGTTTTCAATTATTTCAAAGTTTTATATTACGAACTTTTACAGCATAAGAATTTTGGCCAGCAGTCGTTGCCAAAGCCCCCAAAAACCGATTTTTGCTACGTCCTGCTTGACGGTAACGGGAACTTCACCGATTACCTCGCCATCGATAAGATACTGTACGCGCCCGACCGTATCGCCTATCTTAAGCGGTGCCGCGGCCTGTTCGTCGATCTCGATTTTCTGTTCTACTTTGGAAATAGAACCCTTTAGAAGAACGGCGCGGAAGGTGTCGGAGCCAACGGGACAGCGGCTTTGCACGCCACCCAGCACGCGGATCTCCTGCGCCGCCTGCGCCTCGGCGCAATACGAGGTGTAATTGGCAAAGCCCCAATCGAGCAGCTTGGTTGCCTGGGCGTTTCGTACGTCACGGCTTTCAGCACCCATGATCACGCAAATCAGAGAAAGTCCATCGCGCTCGGCTGTGACCGAGACGCAAAAACCGGCCTTGGACGTAGAGCCTGTTTTCAGCCCCGTAGCGCCCCGATAAAAGCGAACCAAACGATTGGTATTGGTTAACCCAAACGCGCCGTTACGGATGGTATCCATCCAAATAGAGCTATATTTAAGAATCGTGGGATGCTCAATTAATGCACGAGACATCAGCGCAATATCTTTGGCGCTGGTCAAATGATTTTCCGCTGTGTCATCAAGCCCGGTTACGTTCTCAAACTGTGTCGCGGTCATACCCAGTTCTTTGGCACGATCATTCATTTGTTTAACAAAGGTATTGACGTCGCCCGAAACGAATTCGGCCAACGCAACAGCGGCATCGTTTGCCGAGCTGATCACGACGCTTTTGAGCATATCCTCTACGCTCATGGTTTCTCCTACCTTCAGATAGACTTGCGAGCCGCCCATGCTTGCCGCGTATTCACTGGCCGACACCATATCATTTAATGAAATCTTGCCCGAGTCAATGGCTTCCATAACAAGCAAAAGCGTCATGATCTTAGTTACGGACGCAGGCGGCAGTGCTTCGTCGGGATTTTGAGCATATAGTACTTTTCCTGTGCTTGCTTCCATCAAGACCGCACTTTTGCAATTGAGTTCAAGAGTATTTTCCGGGGCTTCGAGTTCAAGGGCGGAAGAGGAAAACATCAGTGAAGAAGCGAAAAGTGCAAAAGCAAGTGAAATGATAATGAAACGGTTGAACTTCGTCTTCATATAGCACCTCCATCAAAGCAATAGCGGCGCTTCAAAGAACAACTGCCGCATAGCCGCATAAACACAAAAATATTCCCCAAGGGGGAGCGGATTTTCTCCTTTGCCGCACTCAACGGTAAAGGAGGGAATATTGAGCGAGCGAATACACCAATCGGTCAGTCCACCGTACGCCGCAGGTCCTTCAGGCTCTGCCAGACGATACCCACACAATCGTGAAAGTGCCTTGGCAATTGACAGAGAACGGGCACACATCTCACCAGCACTTGTATAATAAATTTCCTCACCTTGAGTATGTAGGGTCAGAACAGCATGGATATTTTCTTGATTGAAGCGAATGAAATTGCAAAGATAACCGACTTCCGGCTCCGATTCGGGACATTCACCGCTGTACCGCGTTGGTGCGCCTCCGAGTATCCCCAGTTGTTTTTCAAGCTGTTTATATTCGGCAAAGCCCGCATCGTAGTTGTGGTTAAGATCAACACCGCGTGCATTGGCCTGCCAATGTGAATAATCCGGGTGGATGGGGTTCATACGTTCCAGGCGAGAGGCAAGCGGATTGTTTCTACTGACGCCTTCAATGGCGTAGGAAACACCGTCGGGATTGAGCATGGGAATGATAATAATGCGTCGCTCCTTAAACAGATAGGGAATATGTGTGTTGTAAATGCGCCGTCCTTCCTTGAGACCTTCGCCGTATTCGTTGATAAAGCGCAACAATAAAACAGAGGTCAACCACTCCATGCCGTGATGAGTTCCGATATATATGAACGTTTTTTTTCCTTCGCCCAAGGTAATCATGGGAATGCTACGTCCCAAAACAGACTCACCTAAGACAGAGAATTCTAACTGTGGGTATCGTTCAGCAAAGCAGTTCAGATAGGCCATCATACGTTCCCACGTTAATGGCAATGGATAATCCAGAATTGGCTTTGAGGTGTCTACGGGAAACATGGAAGAATTTGGTTTATTGTAATTGTCCGACATAGTAAAAGCTCCTTTTCTTTATCGTTATCACAACATATGAGGATTTTTTTCAAAAAATACGATTATTTACAAAAAGCTCTTTCTTTCAAAGAAAAAATGTGCTATACTTGTAATAAGTTCTGGAAGGAGGAGCGCTCATGAACGAAACAACTCCTGCATTCAATAATATCGACAAAAAACGACTTGGGTTTTATTCCACTTTGATGTTCGGCGCATTTTCAATTTACGTTGTCTTTGTTTGCTTGTCAAATATTATCAGTAGCAATATTCTTTTTTCCGGTATGATGTTGCTTGAGATTACCGAGCTGGTGTATCAAACGATAGAGATCCTGGCGTTTTTCTTTGCGTATGCCTACGTCATATATGCTATATATATGGGAGGCTACCGCTACGCGCTTCGTTTTGCTATTGTATACGCCGTGGCGATCAGTGCCAGATATGTGATTCTTTTTGCGTTGGATTGGATATTTTTTGGATTAAAAACGGAAGATGTACCGGTTTCGCTCTTATTTGTTTTGATCAACGTTCTCTTGGAGTTGTTACAATATGTCTTGGTCGGGGCAATTGCACAAATCAACGTTAATGCATTTAATAAGAAGGTTGCAATCATGCAAAAGGGAGCTGCTCGCCTCAAAGATACTTCTATTGTACGTGAGCGTTTGATCTTTCCGTATCAAAAAATGCCAATCAAAAACGATCCGTTACGTTTTTCCGCTCTACTTACCGCTCTTTTGATGGGGGCAATTCGTGTGATCGGACGCATTAGTTATGACATTGGATACGGTGCTCCTGCCGATCTATCGGATGTCCTATGGATGATTCTATACTACACATTTGATATACTGATCGGCGTAGCCTGCTATTTCGTTTTGCTTTTTATCGTTCGAAAATTGATTCTTTCAAAGGAAAATTAAGTGAACAAAACACGGCAATGTACAGTTGCCGTGTTTTTCTATAACAAAAATTGTCGGATTTTTTTTTTGACTCAAATGCCATACTAAAACGGAAGGAAGGTGAGTGAAATGAAAAAGAAATTTCTGTGCCGAATATGTTTTCTTTTGATGCTTGGTACAATTTTTACCATTGGTGTCAATGCCAAAAGCAGTCAGCATTGGTACTGCGTTCATGCAAAGGACCATGCCCGTCCGCGTGCTGATGCATCGTTTTCGTATATTGAGAAGTATGATGGCTACTATATTGGAAAAGAACAAGATGAAAAAGTCATATATCTAACGTTTGATGCTGGGTACGAAAATGGAAACGTAGCTAAAATTTTGGATATATTAAAAGAGAAGCAAGTACCAGCCGCTTTTTTTGTTCTGTCGCATCTCGTAAAAAAGGATACCCCACTCGTAACACGTATGTTCGATGAGGGACATACAGTGTGTAATCATACGGCAAATCATAAAGATATGTCGCGTGTTGATCGCACAATATTTGAAAAGGAAATAAGCGAATTAAGTGCTATTTGTCTTGAAAGTACGGGCAGGGAAATGGCAAAATATTATCGTCCTCCTGAAGGAACGTTCAACGAAGATAATCTTAAATGGGCAAAGGAACTTGGCTATAAAACCATCTTTTGGAGCTTTGCCTATGCCGATTGGGACAATCAGCGACAAATGAATGTTGAAGCCGCTAAAGAAAAAATCGTATCAAATATTCATCCCGGTGAAGTAATGTTGCTTCATCCCACATCGGATACTAATGTTGCTGTGCTCGGGGAGGTGATTGACCAATGTCGAGATATGGGTTATCGTTTTGGCACATTAAACGAATTGGTTGGACAATCATGAGAAAATATCTCATATCTCTGACTGTTTTTTTGCTTGTTTTTTCATGTTTAATCCCACAGGCGGCTGCGTTGCCGATCGGTGTTTACCACAATCATGAAAACGATGCCAATATGATCGCGTTGACCTTTGACGACGGACCACACCCTAAATATACCATGGAAATTCTTGAGATTCTGGATGAATATGATATTCCCGCCACATTTTTCTTTGTAGGAGAGAATGTTTCATATTATCAAGAAACCGCTTGCGAGGTTGCCAAACGCGGGCACGAGATTGGAAATCACACCTATTCACATCCATGCGTTAACAAGCAGAGCCAAGCGGCCTTTCGCGAAGAGCTGACGCGTTGTGAGGATATCATCCAACGTGTTGTTGGTGTGCGCCCCAAATTGTTTCGACCGCCGCAGGGAAGCTGGAATACCCGCGTATACGAGATCGCACGTGAGCGTGATTACTCTGTCATCTTGTGGGATCTCGATACGTTGGATTGGGCGCATACTCCATCAGAAAATATATCAAATTATATTTTGGAAAATGTCAAAAGCGGTAATATCATTCTGATGCACGATTATCATTCGGGCGGCTGTACCACAACGGATGCACTGCGTATGTTTATCCCAAATTTGATCGAACAGGGGTATCAATTTGTCACCGTCAGCGAGCTGATCGGCTCTTAACTGTAATAAACCGTCGAAAATATGGCACTTGACAAACTCGCGGCGTTCTGCTATAATAATTGACGCAACAGAGATACCCTGGGGGTGCAATGGTCTCGACGGGGATTCTGAGGCATGATAAGCGTGGCGGGCTGAGTAATCCCGTAAACTGCTCAAATTTAAAAAATAAACGACAACAATACTGTTGCTATGGCTGCCTAATCGTCGCCCGCAAGGGCGCCGATTGGCAGTGCTGTGACCTGCGGGTCACCCGTTCCTCCTTAGAGTACCGCGACTGAGGACTGAGCGTCATTTCAGCGGTGAACATGCATCGGCCGTTCGCTCTTGAACCGATCATGCAAAAAAGGGCTACCTTGACGCGGAGCGTGTTTGTTCGCGCCGCTGATAGGGAATTCTAAACAACAAACTGCCCACGGAGAAAGTTGTGTCAAGGGGTTTTCGGACATGGGTTCGATTCCCATCATCTCCACCAAAAAGAAAAACCACCCTCGGGTGGTTTTTCTTTTTGGCCAAGATCGTTGGACGCTCGTAATCATACGAAAGAATATCGTCCTTGCAGAGCAAGGCGCGGGTGATGAGCCCACGAGATATTCTTTTTGAGCTTGCGAAGCAAGGTCGGGGTTCGATTCCCGATTTAATGACGTAAGTTTTAAGAGAACACCGGCATAGCCAAGCTTTACTTGCTATGTCGGTGTTCTCTTTTTTGCGCCTTGATAGGCTGGGAATTATAAACTTATTTTACTTTTGGAAAGTTTAGATTTGATTAAAAAACAGTGTGTGAATCAATGAGCACTTCCGTAATGTTCTGCCAGGGCAGCAATGTCAGAATCGGTCAGCGCGCCGTCGATCAAAATAAACTCGTCCAGAATAGCGGACAGCTTGAGTCCATAGCTTCCCGTGCCGTCCTCGCCGATGTTGATAACGGGGAAGCAGTCAAAGGAGTCGTCGATCAACGTGTCGGGGATAGGCATACTGTCGACAATGCTGAAGTCGTAGATGACCTTGACCTCGCCAGCATCTCTGTCTACGATCAGCAGCACGTGAACCCAGCGATCGAAGGGATTCTCGGGCAGCATGCTTTCCATATCCATGCGGTTTTCGCCGTCGCCCGCGTTGAACTTCACATCCCCGTTTCGCAGCGAAAGCACGAAGCCGGGCGTGTAGCCGTTACCCCAGTTTTTGTTTGAGAGAAGCACGGGGTCACCATCGACGCCGCTTGTGTTCATCCACAGAGAAACGGTGAAGCTGTTCTTGCCTACCTCGTAATCCGTAAGCGAAATATAGCCGTCATCCAGGCGAACGCCCTCGCCGAAATAGCCTTCTACAAAGTAAAGCTTGCCGTTTTCCTCGGTGTAGAAATCGCCGACCTCATCCATGGTATCTCCGTCCATGGGAAGGTAAGCCAGGATGCGGTCCTTGCCAAGAACGTCCGTTATGTAATTTCCGCTGCCGCGCTCAGGCGTGTCTACGTTGATATGGCCGCCGTTGCCTTCGCTGGAAACAGGACGCTCGCCTGCCTCTACGCCTTCAAACAGACCGGAGGGAACTCTGCCCGTCCAGCTGTCGGGCTGCTCGTAGCCAAGCGCGTACAGAATGACAGAAGCGCAGTCGCGGATCTCCATATCGATGATCTCGCCGTTCTCTACTGTTTTGCCCGTTGCGGCAAGCATGACGTACTTTTCCGCATCGGAAAGACCGCCGTGCGAGAGTCCGGTGCCGCCGTGGTCGGCGGTGACTATAAACAGCGTGTCCTCCAGGTAATCCATCTCGTCATAGGCATCGTAGATTTTACCGATCAGCTCGTCGGTGGCTGTGATCTGATCCAGATGCTTCTGCGTTCCGTAACCGGCGCTGTGTCCCGCGTGATCCACCTCGTCGAACTGGACGAACAGCAGCGTGGGATCGTTTTTCTTGACGTAATCGCAAATCTTTTCGGTCAACGGCGCGTCGGTGGCAGAATCCTTGTGAACGCCCAGGCCGTCCTCAATGATGCCAATGTTGATGGGATTCCAGTTGGTAAAGGAGGCGAGTTTAGCGTCGGGATTGTTTTCGCGGATGACGCGGAAGACCGAGGGGTAGGGAGAGTCGGTAGGATAAGCGCGCTCACCGACGATGGCGTTGGTCAGACGGTGTGCGCCTGGTGTGACACCGTGCAGCATAGAGCCCCAGCACTGGGCACTGATGGTGGGATTGGAGGTCAGTACGTTGTAGCTGATGGCGCCGTTTACAAAAATTTCATCAATGCAAGGCGTGTCGGTGTCGCGGAAGAAGGCACCGGCGCCGTCAACTCCTATGAGCACTACACGTTTGTATAGATATCTGTTCATTTCTTCAGGCACCTCATTTTCATTGGAATCATTATCGGAAGGATTTTGGTTTGAATCATCTTCATTGGAAGGTGGGGCAGTCGTGCCGGTAGAATTATTATCCGGCTTTTCTTGTTCGGAAGGTTGGTTGGGGGGAGTGTTAGGAGTGCAGGCTACAAGTGCGATGAGGCAGAGTAACGTTGCCAAAAGTAGCGCAAGGAATCGAGTCATCAATTTCATAGTTGTTCTCCTTTACTATATGATGTTCGGCGTGGGAATTTCTTGCTGATTTCATTATAGCATAGGTCAAAATGCGTGTCAATCGACATGCCGTAATTTCATCAAAATCGTCGTTTTCATGAAAGCAATGTTGGAAATAGAGGAAATTTGTGTTGAAAAAATGGTTTTTTTGCAGATATCATGAAAGAAATACAACATTTCGACTCGCGTACTATTGCTTTTCCTTTGAATATGTGATATAATTATTGCAAGTGAATCTTCAGTAAAACATTGCAAAATACAGAGAGGAAAGGATCAGTCGAATATGAACGCGGAGAAAAGAAGACAGCACCTTTTGGAGAAGCTTAACGAAACCGGCTTTATTTCGATTTCGGACGAATCAAAGGCATTGGGAGTTTCAGTCGAGACCATTCGACGGGACATTGACCGTATGGCAGAAAACAAGCAGCTGCTTAAGGTACGGGGCGGTGCAACGCCCGCACGCATGATGCTGCGGAGTGATGCGGAATACGTGTTGAGAAAGCAGGACAACCAACAGGTAAAAATATCCATAGGACGGGCTGCGGCAGCCATGATTACTGACGGACAGGTGGTGTTTTTGGATTGCGGTACCTCCATCCAGGATATTGCCCGAAGCGTCAGCGGTGTAAAGAACGTGACTTTCGTTGTTAACTCCGTTCCTGTGATGTCTATTTTGTTAGAAAAGTTTACTGCAGGCGAGATTGACGGACGGGCGATCTTGATCGGTGGAGAGATGGACGTGCACAATCGCTTTACTAAGGGTGCAATGGTGGTCGAGGAGTTAGCACATTATAGTGCGGATATCGCCTTCATTTCATGCACGGCTGTATCTTCTCAGAGTGTGTCAGACTATACGTTGGACGAGGGGGCATATTCATCGCATTTGATGCAACGCGCTGTCAAATCGGTTTTGGTTGCCGAAAGCAACAAGCTGGGAAAAACATCGCTGTATGCTTTTGCGCGACTTGGCGATTTTTCCTGCATTATTACCGATGATACACACCATATTCCTGAAAACATTAAGAATAGTCTTGCTGCTGCGAATGTTAATACGGTTGTGGTGTCCAATTACCGCTATGATAGCTAGTCTATCCATATACCTTGTTTCGTGATAATAGCCAGTTACGCCTCATCTTCACCATCCATTATCACGTCAGTGGAAAATTAAAAGAAACACCGGTATAGTCAAGCTTTACTTGCTATGTCGGTGCTTTCTTTTTTGTGCCTTGATAGGCTAGGAATTATAAACTTGTTTTGGCTTTGGTAAGTTTAGTGTAGACAGAGTGGGGTATCCTCTCTCATTGCTAAATTGCACAAGCACTTGCGTATTATTTTGTGGAAAATAATACTTGACAAATATTTTTCTTTGTGGCACAATATTCTCAACACTTGCGTAACCGATTACGCAACAACTTTTATTAATAAGGAGAATGGACGTGAAACGATTTTTTACACTTCTTTTGGCTGCAATTATGATTCTGTCGACATTTGCCATCTTGATCATGGATGTAGCTGCAACAACGACATCGGCGGTGGCGGATGCCGATGAACTTTATCTCTCCGACATCGCTCCTGCCAGTTGGAAAATGTTAGATGGCTGCACCCCAGGCTATAATGTGTATTATGAAGACGGCACACCCTTGCTTTTGGCTGGGGTGACCTATGAGAAGGGGCTTTCTACGCATCCCGGCGGTGGCTTTGACGCCGAGTTTGTTTATGATATCAGCGACTACGAATATTCCACCTTTACGGCGATCGTAGGCAAGACCGACCGCTATGTGGCAGCTCTGCCCGGAAGTGTTACCTCCTTCCACGTCTATGTGGACGGAGTTCTTGCGGATGAGGTCATTGACCTTGTGGCCGGCCAGACGTATACCTTTAACGTTAACGTTGACGGTGCTTCCGAGCTGAAACTGGTCACCGGCGGCGGCTCGGATAATATTACCTGCGACGGCTCCGTTTGGGCCAATGCGAAGCTGAGCTATGACAAAGTGGACCCTGAAGATCCTCCCGTAGATCCTCCTGTCGATCCGGAAGATCCTCCTGTAGAACCCGGAAAGGAACTGTACCTTTCTGATACTGCCCCCAAGAGTGCAACGGCATTCTCCGGCCCTTTCTATAATAAGAACGAGCAAGGTGAGGCGCTGGTTTTGGATGGAACTACCTACGAAAAAGGCATTTGGACACACCCGATGCCGGATAGAGAAGCAGAATCTATCTATGACATCAGTGGGTATGATTACACGATGTTCTACGCCGTTGTCGGCAAAGAACAAAAATACGTCAACGCTCTTCCGGGTAGCTTGTTGAACTTCCGCGTATACGTGGACGGAGCTCTTGCGGATGAGGTCGTCGATCTGGTGGCCGGCGAGACGCACGTCTTCAAGATCGATATCACCGGCGCCTCCGAATTGAAGCTGGTCACCGGCTGCGGCTCGGATAATATTACCTGTGATGGCTCTATTTGGGCCAACGCAAAGTTGTGCTATGAGAAAGTGGACCCTGAAGATCCTCCCGTCGATCCGGAAGATCCTCCCGTCGATCCGGAAGATCCCCCTGTCGATCCGGAAGATCCTCCTGTTGATCCGGAAGATCCTCCTGTAGAACCCGGAAAGGCACTTTACCTTTCTAACACACGCCCTAAGAGCGCAACGGCATTGTCCGGCCCATTCTACGATGTAAACGAGCAGGGCGAGGAGCTGCTTTTGGATGGATATACCTATGAAAAAGGCATTTGGACACACCCGATGCCGGGTAAAGAAGCAGAATCCATCTACGATATCAGTGATTATGATTACACTATTTTTTACGCTATTGTCGGTAAAGAAGAAAAATACGTTAACGCGCTTCCTGGCAGCCTTTTGACCTTCCGTGTATACGTGGACGGAGTTCTTGCGGATGAAGTCGTCGACCTGGTAGCAGGTGAGACGTACGTCTTCAAGGTTGATATCACTGGCGCCTCCGAATTGAAGCTGGTCACCGGCTGCGGCTCGGATAATATTACCTGTGATGGCTCTATTTGGGCAGATGCCAAGCTGACCACGGATGCAGATAATTGCGAAGAACACATCTGGGGTACTGGCTGGGTCATAAAAGAACCTACCTGCGCTGAAGTCGGTCAAATGAAGTATCAATGCACGAACTGCATTGGAGATAAGGTCGAGGATATTCCTGTCGTTCCTCATACCCCCGGATCGTGGGGGATCGGGGAGCAAGCAAGCTGTACCGAGGCCGGAACGAAGGTTCAAAAGTGCACGGAGTGCGGCGAGATTGTAAACACGACCGTTTGGGATGCCAAGGGTCACACTCCCGGTATATGGTTGACTACAAAGAATCCTACCTGCGCAGAAGCTGGGAAAAAAGAGCAGACTTGTCAGACTTGTGGTACTGTATTGGAGGAAGAAGAAATCCCCGCCACCGGACATTTCTTTGGTGACTGGGGCGTCATAGACGGAAAACGAGTGCGCGTATGCGAGTGCGGCGAGCAAGATTTCAAGGGCGGATGCGCATCGCTTCTCTCCGTTGATGCCGTTACTATGATGCTACTCTCCGCCGGTACGGTTACATTCCTTTTGAGCAAGAAAAAAAGACAAGGCAAATAAGCCATTTTGAATAAAAAGGAGAAAGTTATGAGGAGAATATTTGCTTTCCTTTTGTGTATTGCCATGCTTCTGTCCTTTGCGGGATGTAGCACCGACATATCGCAAGATACTGAGCCGATTCCGGGTGAACGGGCCGTCACCGTTGCGAAAAACGGTAAAACAGAGTACTCCATCGTATATAGTAGCGCGCTGGCGGATGACAGCGTAGAAAAAGCGGCGGCACTCTATCTGAAAACCGCATTGGAGCAAATGACAAGCGCCACCTTTAAGCTCATGGATGACACGGACTCGGCTGACGGTCCGGAAATTCTGATCGGTAGCACCAACCGCAAGGTAAGCCAACAAGCACAAGCGGGACTTTACCGTTACGATTACCGCATCATTGTGCAAGGTGAAAATATCGCCATTGCCGGTGGCGGAGACCTGGCAATACAAACGGCAGTCAATGCCTTTGTTTCGACGTATCTGCCAGATTATTCCATACTGGGTGAGAAACAAATGAAAACAATAAAAGTTTCAGTAAACGTTGATACTTTCGGCTCCTGCGACCCACAGACCGTTTACGGTTCTTTAGATTACAGCGAGGAGTTGATTGGACAGGCAGTAGATATCGTTCCTTGGGCATATCTTTGGAGACGTGGCGAAGAGGAGCAAACCAAGCCCGAAGCGGAATTTATACCCAGACGACTCGAGCGCATTGATACGGTCTATCGCACGGCGATGGAAGAACTTGGACCTAATCAAATTAAAAGTATCTATTACAATCAGCCGGACATGCTCAAAGAGTTTCCGGCATCGCCCGAGTACCCATTGCTACTGGGCGCACTATGGGTCGGAACGCTCTCTGATTACACAGTTACCTTGACTTGGCCGGGAAATTATGTGCCTGATCCCGTAGAGGTGGAGGTCCGCACTTACCCCACGGCCTGGGGCTGGTTTGGCTGGACTGTGGATCAGGTCCTGCCCGTTGCAAAAGTTTCAGAGGACGGTCGCACTTGGACCTACCGTTGCCCGAAGGGGCAGGTAATGGATCACTCCTACAGTACCCAGGTTGCATCGGCGACGGAAATGATTGCTGTGTTTGCACCGGAGGGCATCGACGTGCCCGAGATTCATATCACGGGAAATAGTCTTGGCAGATGGAGGAAAATGGACGTAACGGTCGAGTGGGGACTGGGTGAGAATGTGCCTACCTTCACCGGCGAGTACGGTACAGTACTTGCTGCCACTGATTTGGTTGAATTGAATGTAGAAAAGCGGTATGCACGCTTTTCGGTTGCATACTCCAGTGTGTGTGACACCGGTTCCGATAGCCGCCTGACCATGTGGACGGATCAGGAAAATATTGGTATTACGATCGTACTGGACGATTTGAACAGGGGACCGATCTATGTACCTGATTCGGGAATCTGCTTCTACAAAACCGGCTCTTACGCTTCGGCAAGTGAGTGTATCACTAAAATCGAGGGGAAGGGCTTAAAGGATGTTCTGGAAATCTACCGTGAGCACGCCGAGCCGACGGATTGGCAGGAGGTTTTCGACCACGTCCGCCGTCAGAGCAGCGGCTTTGGCGATGGCGAGGTTCCTGCATTCCCCAAGGTATCCAAGACGTCTACCTTTGTCGTGGACGTTCCGGATGACCGCTGGGAGGATATGTTTTACATAGCCATTAAGCAGCTCGAGGGAGACCATATGTGGTATAATCTGACCAATGAAGTTGGTCGCGCCGCCTATGCTATGGAACTCTGTGGTCTGCACGAAAAGTGCGACGAGATCTACGACTATTTTCTTGAATCTCCCGGTGTCAAATCCGATGGCGATTTTGCTACCGGTGAGGGCTCTTTGGAATGGGCTAAGGACATGCGTCACGATATGGGATATTCTCATGAGGGAACACACTCTTCCTCGGGAATGCTGATCTACGCTATGATGCATCGTTACTTTATGACGAAGGATGCAGATTGGATCGAGGAGCGATTGGATCGACTGTTTGAGGCGGTAGATTGGATGCTTGACGAGGCGACGTATTACATGGACCACGTAGCAGGCAATGAAAATCTGCTCTGTTATGGTCTGTTGCCGCCCGCTATGATGGGCGATTACGCGTTGCCTTCTAGCGATTGGCACTGGTATTTTTCTGATAATGCCTATATGCTCCAAGCCTTGAATGCGTTTGCAGCGGTACTGACGGATATGGGAAATAGCAAAGCTGAGTACTATACCAAGAAGGCAGAGCTCTTTGCTGAACATTTACTGAAAGCCGTACAGTATCACACCTCAACCTCTCCGGTGCGTCGCAAGGGGGACGGTACCGCTATGATCTTTACCTCCCGAATGCTGTATGACGGAGGATTGATCCACTACGGCAAGGACAACAGCCGACCTCAGTTTGCCGGCGGAATTCACGACCTGTTTTTGGGTGCTTTGCCCTTGGGCGAAGCCTATTCGCTGTTGGATGCGGATGATCCGATCATCGTAGGTATCGTCAACGGTATGGAGGAATTTGGTTCCGATATTTCCGTTTCTTCTCAGGATCAGTATGACCATCCCACCGCCGATGGAGGCACGCAGGGCGTGAATCCCGGACAGGCGGACGTTGCCATTTACGGATATTGGGGTAGCTATACCAACCTTGTAAAGTTGTCGCATCTCTCCGATATCTATCTCAGACAGGATGACGTTGAAAACTTCCTGCGTTACTTCTTCAACAATGCGATGCTTTTTGTCGGTAGCAACGGACAGTTCTGGGAGCATGCTCATCCGGAGCAGTATGGTGCCTGCACCGCCCCTGACTGCGGTACTGCCGGCTGGTATGCACTGAACTTCCGCAATATGCTGTTGACGGAGGATAAGGACGTTCTTTGGATCGCCAAAGGAACACCTCGCGCATGGTTGGAGCAGGGCGAAACGATTAGCGTGACCGACGCGCCTACCGCATTCGGTGACCTGTCTTATTCGATTCTGTCGGATGTGGACAATGACCGTATCACCGTCGAGATCGACGTTCCTTCCCGCGAGGAGATCGGGCAGATCAACCTTCGCCTGCGTCATCCCGATGCGGCAACCATTCGCTCGATCAACATCACCTCCGGTACCGGCACAGCTACCCTTGCCGATGATGGTGAAACCGTCATCATCACCGGCGCTGAAGGACAGATCCATATTGAAGTTTTGTATTGATCTTGCGGGGAGTAACGGATTGGACAAGTTGGTTTTAGAACGATGATAGATAGGATACCCATATATCTTTTTTCGTGATAATAGCCAGTGACGCCGTATCTCCACCAAACAAAAAAGACCGCCATCGGCGGTCTTTTCTGTTTGGTTAAGATCGTTGAACGCTCGTAATCATACGAAAGAATATCGTCCTTGCCGAGCAAGGCGCGGGGGATCGGGCGGTAAGAATTATTTTCCCGTAAAATACTTGATAGTATCCGAAATGTTCAAAAGCTCTGTTTTGTACCAGTCGGGCGAGATATCGTATTCTTCAAGCTTGTCCATGGGAACCCAGATCATTTTTTCATCCTCGCTCGTGACGTTTAATGCTTTCGTTCCTCTCGGCTTCATGAGAAAATAAAAGGACAGGCGATGCTCATTTTTCACAAAACGCTCGGATATGAAGGCTAAACGGTCAATCTCGTAGGTTACACCGGTTTCCTCAAAAACCTCTCTTAGGACTGCTTGTTCAGCCGTTTCGTCAACATGAACGCCGCCTCCCACGGAATAGAGATAAGGCAGATGGGGACTT
>JAFVZV010000162.1 GCA_017507985.1 Clostridia bacterium | reverse complement strand
GCCAGCGTGACCACGTGCGTTTCCGCCCCGCCCGGCGTCAGGGCGTCGATGAGTAAAAGAACGTTCATAAGCCGCCTCCTTTTTTGATAGTATGCGCAAAAAAGCCAAAAGCATAAAAAAAGAGCCCGAGCTTTCGCTCGGGCCCCATGTCAGATATTCAATTTTGCTGCCAAAGCTCTTCGACCGTGAAGCTCTCCTGTCCGAGGATATACATATATCCGTCGATCAGCGTCGCGCGGCAGTAGTCGGGGTACGCGCCGATGCCGACGTTGAGCACTTCATTCAGCCGGAAGCCGTCAAAGTGAAGCACGATGTAGCGCTCGGGGCTCTCCTCGATGCCGTAGTCGTTCGTATAATCCGTAACACCCAGACCGATCAACTGATTCTCGCGGTCGATGAAATAGGCCTTGTAATCCTGCGAGAAGCCGGCGGGCAGTTCATAGGAGGTGACGGAGTTGACACCGCTCTCCCCCTCCTCGTAGACCTCAATTTTGAGCTCACTGCGGTCGTTAAAGCCGATGCCGAGCAGGTATCCTTCGCCCCAGTTGACGAGCGAGGAGGAGTAGCCGTCGATGACACCTGTGTCTTTGTAGGTGATATTGTCGAGATCAGACAGATCAAAGAAGAAGACGGGGTCGGTCAGCGTGACCACCACGGCGGTGCAGACGTAAGCCTTGTCGCCGTCAAAGCGGACGGACTCGACCGTCTCGCCCTTGGGGGCAAAGTTTTCAACCTTGGCGAGGGTCTCCCACGTGTTGATATCGATGCAGTACAGCGCCGCGCCGATGCCGAGGTCGCCATTGCCGTCATCGTTCGGGATCGTGACAGACGTGTTGTTGCCCATAATGGTTTCCTTGAACTTGCTCGTGTCGGTGGTGGTGACCACGCGGAGCACACCTTCGTATTCATCCAAACTATACTGGTTCTTGACGCGGCCGCGGACAACCGTTTTGCCCATAGGGGTCAGCGTGTCGTTTTCATAGGAGAGTCTTGCGATCTCGGTCATGACCTCGCGCTTGGTGTAGCCGTCGTCCAGCTTGACTTGGTCGGTGTACTGCGAGGTCGCGTAAATGCTGTCGCGCGATACGTACACCTCCTGCGAGTAGGACAGGAAGGCGGCGTCGCCCTTCACCTCGAGCGTCTTTTCGTCGAGCAAAAAGACGGTGGTGTAGCGGGGGCTGGACAGCGTTTCGGGAAGCATGATGTTCTCGGGCGCGATGCTAACGAAACCGTTGCCCGAATTGATCTGGGGCAGGAAGGTTTCTTCCTTGGAGAAGTCGGGGTTTTGGACGAGCATATTGGTCATGACCATGAGCTGACCGTCCACCACGCGGGAGGAAAGATATCCGCCTGTGACGGTGATGCGGTTGGTTTCACGCACGTCGGCAGGGTCGGTCACGTCAAGAGAGACGATATCGATCAAGCTTCTTGCCCAGCCATCTTTATTCATGCTGTAGAATGGCATGATGACGGTGAGCGTCGTGCAGTCGGCCGAGAGGTACATCTCGAAGTCGTGCGTGTAATAGTAGCCGTTGATCTCGTCTTGGCTGCGGTCCAACGAGCAGGAGAACAACCGAGTAGAGTTTTCTTTGTCGATGGAATACACGTACAGATTTTTGGCCGACATATAGTAAATATACTTGTCGCTTCTCTTGAAGATGTCGCCCTCGATGACGCCTGCGACCTGGTTGTCGGTCACTTCCTCATAGCTTTGTCCTATGTCCTCGCCTATAGTGTTTTCGGCATCACCGGCAGCACCGGGGGCCATCATATCTCCCTTGATTAAGCCGCGGCCGATGCTCGCAATCGTGTTCCAAAGCGTCTGGAAGTTGTTTTTATACTTAGGCTTTTGGAATGTCAGCGCGTTGATGCTTTGAATAACGGAGTAATACTCGCTGTTCTCGTAGCGCGACACGTCGGGCGGGGTGGTGTCATAGGGCACGAACAACACTAAATTCAGCGCGGTGACCAAGAGGCAGATGCAGGCGGCGAGGGCCGTCCAGCGTTGCCAGCTCGGGCGCTTTCTCATGGCGCGCGGATCGGCCTCGGTGACGTACTTTTCGTCGGCCAGGCTCATGGCGCGAAGCAGCTTTTTATTCTTCATAATACGATCCCTTCTTTCTCTAAATGGGCTTTGAATATGTTTCTTGTCCGCATGAGCGAAACCTTAACAGCGCTCTCACTCATGTCGACGTCCCGTGCGATGTCCTTGATGGAGCTTAAGTACCAATACCGCCGCATAAAGATCTGTCGCGTTTTGACGGGCAGACCCTCCAAAAACGAGTTGATGGCGTCGCCAAGGGCGATCTTGTCGGTCAGATCGAGCGTCGAGTCGGCATCGGGGATGCACTCGGAAAGCTCGTCCAGCACAAGCTCGGTGGCGGTGTGCCGCTTTTGGGCGTGGGCACTGTCATAACGGTCAAGGGCAAGATTGCGGGTGATCTTGCCAAGAAACGTGGCAAGACGGCTCGGCTTTGCGGGGGGAATGGCTCCCCAGGCGCGCAGATAGGTGTCGTTGACACACTCCTCCGCGTCCTCGTTTGAGTGTAGGATGGCGTAGGCGATGCTGTGGCAGTATCGGCCGTATTTCTTTTGGGTCTCTTTGATCGCAGACTCGGAGCGCTCCCAGTATAGGTCTACGATTTTTTGATCGTCCATTGTGTCACCTCCCGAGGGTTTTGTAGGTACCTTTCACTCTGATACACGGGAATTGGGATCGGTTGGTTACAGTATAACACGAAAAAGATGAGGTGTAAAGGGAAATTTTTACTTCTGCTCCTTTTGACGCGCACACAGCTTCGCGCGTGCGCAAACATTGCCACGCCGACACGGAAGTAGCACGCAAATAGCAAAGCAAAAATTTTTGCTATCTGCTACACACCCCGGTTCAACTAAATTTTAAACAAAAACGATTTTTCTTTCCACGCATGCCGCGCGTGGTGGCAAGATGGCGAGAGATGCAGGATAAACTTTTATGTTTTTCTCGTGAAGCAATTTGTAGCGCGGCACGGAATAAAGCGGAAAACGATAGCCTGCTTGCAGTAGCAACGAAATCTTTGGATTTCGTTGCGCAAAATGCGCAGATGTGATAACGCCTTTTGGTAACCACCAAAAGATAGCGAAAGAGCAAAGTTTTGCGGGTTTCTTAAGGGCATTAGGCCCTTAAGTGTCTTTTCTTCGCCTATTCTTTGCGACAAGGCAAAGAATAGGCAAACGCGCAAACCGCGAGCGCGTGCCGCAGGCACAGGGTGAGCGTCTGTAGAAACGGTCGTTTGAAATTTCGCCCAAATAACCCCAACTTTTCCCGTTGCCTCCGTTGACAAATCCCCCCGCTCTTGCTATAATTAAAGCAACAAAAATCAATAGAAAGGATGTATCTGTTATGATCCTCCGTCCCCCCTCCGTGCCGCTCATTACCGTCGATCCCTATTTCAGTCTGTGGTCGCCCGCCGACCGCCTGACCGACATCCATACCTGCCATTGGACCAACCGCCCAATGAGCCTGCAGGGTATCGCTACCATCGACGGCATCGACTACCGCTTCATCGGCAATAAAAACGCAGATAAACTCCCCGCCATGCGTCAAGCTTCTCTTGACGTCGAGGCCTTTACCACTACCTACGTTTTCGAAGCGGCAGGCGTTGAGCTGACCGCTCTGTTCACCACGCCCATTTTGCCCGACGATCTGTATCTGATCTCCCGTCCCGTCAGCTACCTCGAGATCATCGCTCGCCCGACCGACGGTGAGGAGCATAGCGTTACCGTCAAATTGGCCGCGTCCGAGCAATTCTGCCTGCACGAGGCAGGGCAGGACGCTGTCGTGGCCGAGCCCGTTGCCATCAACGGTCTGTCTACCATGAAAATGGGAAGCGTCAGCCAGCCCGTTTTGCATTGCAGCGGTGACGACAGACGCATCGATTGGGGATATTTCTATCTGTCCGTTGCGGGCGGCGCACTCGGGTATCTCTCGCGCGAAGAGTCGGACGACGGCATGGCGTATCTTACCGCCGAGGTCTGCGTGAACGAAAGCGCGCTGTTCACCTTCGCCTACGATGACATCGAAAGCATCCAGTATTTTGGCCAAAATCTCAAGGCCTATTGGAAGTCGGTCACCCCGACCATCGAAGCCGCCATTGCGCAGGCGCATGAGGGCTATCTTGCCACCATGGATCGTTGCAAGACCTTCTCCGATCGCCTGTTTGCCGACGCCGTTCGTGCAGGTGGCGAAAAATACGCAGAGATTCTCATGCTGGCGCTGCGTCAGACCATCCATTCGCACAAGCTGGTGCTGGATGACGCGGGCGAGGTTCTCTTTATCTCCAAGGAGAACTTCTCCAACGGATGCGCCGCTACGGTTGACGTCAGTTATCCCTCCATCCCGCTGTATCTGCTGTACAACCCCGAGCTGGTGCGCGGCATGATGCGCCCCATCTATCGTTTTGCCGCGACAGATGCTTGGACGTACGATTTTGCCCCCCACGACGCAGGGCAGTACCCCTTAGTCAACGGTCAGGTCTATAATAAGGACGCCAAAACGGGCGAATTGCGCCTGGGCGGTCAAATGCCGGTTGAGGAATGTGGTAATATGCTGGTCATGGAGGCCGCAACGGCCGTCGCATCGGGCGATGCCTCGTTTGCCGCCGCGCATCTTGACGTATTGGAGGATTGGGTCAAGTACCTCGTTGCCAACGGCGACGATCCCGCCCATCAGCTGTGTACCGACGATTTCGCAGGCCATTTGGCTCATAACTGTAACCTCACGCTCAAGGCCATCATGGGCATCGCTTCGCTTGGTATCCTCTACCGTATGCTGGGCAGAGAAGAGGATGCGGAACGTATGCTTGCCACCGCCAAAGAAAAAGCGCAAGGCTTTTTGCCCCGCGCCCTCAACAAGGATGGTTCCTACCGCTTGGCCTTTGACCGCGAAGGTACCTTCAGCCTCAAGTACAATCTGATCTGGGATCAGCTCTTTGGTCTGGATCTGTTCCCCGTCCACTTCCGCGAAGCTGAAATCAATCGCTACAAGAGAGAGGCACACGCGTATGGTACTCCTCTTGACAGCCGCCGCACCTACACCAAGGCCGACTGGCTCATCTGGGCGGGTGCACTTTCGACCAATCGTTCCGATTTTGAGGCGATCGTCGATCCTTTGTGGAAAAATTACAACGAGTCTCCCTCCCGTGTGCCCCTGACCGACTGGTACGATACCGTCACCTCGGCACAGTGCGGCTTCCAGAACCGCACCGTCGTCGGCGGATATTTCATTCAGCTGTTGGCCTATAAGGGTTACCTGAAGTTGAACTGATCGTATGGCAAAGATCAATTGGAAGGGCTCGACGCTGCTCGGCCCCCTGCCGCCTGTCATGGTCAGCTGCGGCACCATGGATAAGAGCAATATCATCACGATCGCCTGGACCGGGATTCTCAACACCCACCCGCCCAAGACGTATATTTCGGTGCGCCCACAGCGTCATTCCTATCAAATCATCAAGGAGAGTGGAGAATTCACCCTCAATCTTACCCCCGCACACCTCATTCGCGCTGCCGATTATTGCGGTATGTACACAGGAGCCAAGGTGGATAAATTTGCCAAGTGCGGATTGACAAAAGAGGAAGGGCACGAGGTCTCTTGCCCCTCGATTGCCGAATGTCCGCTCTCGCTTGAGTGCCGCGTGACCGATATCGTTCCATTGGGTACACACGATATGTTCATCGCCGACATTGTCAGCGTTCGTGCCGACGAAAGCTTGCTTGATGACAAGGGCAAATTGTGCATGGAGCGCGCCGACCTGGCCGCCTTCGCCCACGGCGAATACTTTGCGCTGGGCAAAAAGATCGGGCAGTTTGGGTTTTCAGCGGTGAAGAAGAAAAAGAAAAGGTAAAGAAGCCATCAAAAAAGTACACCCCCGAGGGTCAATTGACCCTCGGGGGTGTGGTGCTTTGTTGCGCAAAATTAATCAGTTTATCGAAATCTTATACTGCGCCTTCCCAATTGATGCTCAGAATCGTCATACGGTCCTTGTTACCTGTATTCTGAGTGGGAGAATTGTTTACGATTTCCATAGTGAAGTCACCGGTAATGGGGGTCTCAAGAACCCACTCATCGGTCCATACGCTGTACTTGTCGTCCTTGGCAGCTTCTTTGGCGATGACATGGGTGTAGACAGCGCCGGTGGAGAGATCGGTGATGGTGACAGTAGCAGACAGCTTGGTATCGGTGAACATCTTGGTGTAGTTGATGGTCAGCTTAGAAATACCGCCGGTCAGGGTGGGAGAGGTCAGCTTACCGGGAGCGGAAACCTTACCGTTCAGGCAGACTGCCTTGTAGGTGTTATCCGGACCGATAACGATATACTGGGGATTTGAGTCTTTCGAGCCACCGCACTGAATGGCCGAGTTGGCTGTAGTCCAGCCGTTTGCGGTGGTGTAGGTGCCGGTATAACCGGAGTCGCCGTTCGGTTTGTTGGCAGGCAACGTGATGGTATTGAAGTCCGAAGAACCGCCTGCTACGGGAGTCTCGGGGCCAACGGGCTCAGCCTCTCCGCAGACGGAGCATTTGCCATTGGCGAAGGAGTGACCGAGAGCATCAACTTCGGTATCCTTGTAAGAGTCGCCGCAAGTGCAGGTGTGCGTGGTATAACCAGCTTCCGTACAGGTGGGAGCGGTTACAACAGCCTCATAGCTGTGCTCGTGAGCAGCGGGAACGTCAGACCACTGGGCAGGGAACTGCGTCTTGCCAACGTTAGCGGCATTGTTGCCGGTAATGTAGGAAACCAAAGAAGCGCTGATCGTGTTGAAATTATTGTAGGTACCCAAATAGAAGACATCCTTACCAATGGTAACGGTCCAGGTGTTTGCATCTGCATTCCATACGTATACACCGGTGGGCTCGGTAACGATTTTTACGTTTGCCTTGCCGGCATCGCGGTAAACAATATCAACATACTTCTTGGTTTCACCGTCCATAAAGTACATTCTGTAACCACCCTCGACTGCCTCGCTGTACAGCTTAACAGCGTCAGCGGGATTCTCGGAGGTTGCAAAATAGTAACTGGACATAGTGCCCTTGAAATACAGTGTCTTGCCCAGATTTGCCTGATACAGACTCAGAACAAACTCTGCGGGCATCTTGGGAGTGTCGGGAGTCACATCAGGATCGGCTTCGCCGCAGACGGAGCATTTGCCATTGGCGAAGGAGTGGCCGAGAGCATCAACTTCGGCATCCTTGTAAGAGTCACCGCAAGTGCAGGTGTGCGTGGTATAACCTGCTTCGGTGCAGGTGGGCGCGGTTACAACAGCCTCATAGCTGTGCTCGTGAGGAGTATCGCCGCCTTCGGAGCCGGTAGAAGAGCCATAAACGGTAATATCTTTGAAACGAGTCTGAGCGGCCGTCAATTCAACCGTGAGGGAATCGACGGGGGTAGCAAAGATCACGGTAGAAACGTTTCCTTCGCGATAAGCGGTGATATTGGCATCGTTCAAGCCTTCAACTGCCTGGACAAAAGCCTTAGCATATATTTCAGTAGGATGGTTAGCTACAATCTTGGTCAAGCCCGCATACGCAAAGGTGATAACATGATTTTTGTAAACGCGCAGAGGGTTATAATACTTATCAGTTACAAATTGAGTGGAGGTGTTTTTGTTATGAGTAAAAGTAAAGTTATCCTTAACAAAAATCTGATACGAATCCGTGACTTCCGTACGATGATTGATAACCGAATCATCAAAGGTCAGCGTAGCAGAGGAGCTGGTGGGCTCTTCGGGCTTTACATAGTCGGGGTCAGCCGCACCGCAGGTGCCGCAAACGCCGTCGGCAAAGGAGTGACCGAGAGCGTCTGTGGTGTCGCGCTTTTCGATCGCGCCGCATCCACAGGTGTACGCAGTGTAACCTGCCTCGGTGCAAGTGGGAGCAACCGTCTCGCCCTTTTCATAAGAATGGATGTGAGCATCGTAGAACTCACCGTAGAATCCCTTGTAGGATACCTTGCAGGGACCCATGGTGGTGTAGGTTTTGTCGTTTCTGGTAGCAAACCAATAATCTTCGCCGTCAACGTTGGTAATCAGCGTGTGATGCTCGGCATCGATGGTATACACAGTGGAAGCGGTTGCTTCATATGCGCCGTTTACGTGCGTGCCGGAAACGACCATATTAATGTACGTCTTTTGACCGTCGACGTAGCAATATGCGTAGTAACCGCCCTCGGTCTCTTCCAGATATACGTAGATTGCCTCTGCGGGATTGGTTGTGGTGGCCATATAATAGCCATCCATACCACCCTTGAGGTAGTACACTGCGTTCTTTTTAGCTTGATACATACCAAAGATGTAGCCCTTGTTAGCTTCGGGAACAACGGTTACGATCTGACCGTTGCAGGCAGAGCAAACACCATTGGCATCGTAGCTGTGCTTTGCGAGAACAACATCACCCTTGTAGCTGTCACCGCAATCGCAGGTATAGGTCGTATAACCGTCCTCGGTGCAGGTGGGAGCGGTCACCGTGGTCTTGTAATCATGACCCGTAGCTGCGACCTCATCACCCTTGTAGGTGTCACCGCAAGCGCAGGTGTAGGTGGTGTAGCCGCCCTCGGTACAGGTGGAAGCGGTCACCGTGTTCTTATAATCATGACCCTTGGCAGCGACCTCATCACCCTTGTAGGAATGACCACAATCGCAGGTGTAGGTGGTGTAGCCGCCCTCGGTACAGGTGGGAGCGGTCACCGTGGTCTGATAATTGTGGCCTGTAGCGGCAACCTCGGTGTCCTTGTAGGTGTCACCGCATGCACAGGTGTGAGTGGTGTAGCCGCCCTCGGTGCAGGTGGGAGCGGTCACCGTGGTCTGATAGTCGTGACCTGTAGCGGCAACCTCGGTGTCCTTGTAGGTGTCACCGCAATCGCAGGTGTGAGTGGTGTAACCGCCCTCGGTGCAGGTGGGAGCGGTCACTGTGGCCTGATAGTCGTGACCCTTGGCATCGACGACTGTTTGAGCCGTCAAAACCTCGTTACAAACCGAACAATGTGTGCCTTCAGTCAGGCCGGTTTCGGTACAGGTTGCGTCGACTGCCTCATCGGTAACGATGCTGTGGCCGAGAGCTTCTCCTTCGGTTGCGCCGCACTCGCAAGTCTTAGGCGCGGTGCAGGTCGCCTCACTGAAAGTGTGCACGTGATCGTCTTTTCCGTTGTCGACCGGGGGAGTATCCGGACCGCAAGCCGCGAACAAGAGAAGAATTGCAGCAAGCATAAGAACGAGCAGTGCTGAACGTTTGAACTTTTTCATGTCATAGTCCTTTCTTTTTCGTCTTTTTTGTGTTTTTTGACACTCCGTACATTGTAACACGGATTCCAAACAAAGTAAAGTGGCATTTGTGACAAAAAAAGTCGCATTTTATCATCAACATATCCAATTGATACTAAGATTCATGATAGGTATAGGCATCGGACAATGAATAAAGACAATTGGCGGTACAAACTTTGGCTGTTGGCGCTACTGATTGGTCGAGGTGACAAGATTCAGAACTCGAATTCGCGCGAGCGCGAATTCCGAAGAACGCTTGCGCGTTCTTCTATGCAAGCTCTCGTCCCATCGCTTTGTTCAAAAAAGAAGAAGAGGAGCACCTTGCGGCATTCCCCTTCTTCTTTTTTGGTCGAGGTGACAAGATTCAGAACTCGAACTCGCTACGCGAGTTCACGAAGAATGCGCTTTGCGCATTCTTCTGTACAAATTCTCGAGCCCATCATTTCAAACGAAAGAAAAGGACCCGAGTTAAAACTCGGTTCCTTTTCTTTGGTCGAGGTGACAAGATTCGAACTTGCGACTTCTACGTCCCGAACGTAGCGCTCTACCAAGCTGAGCCACACCTCGAGCATAT
>JAFVZV010000004.1 GCA_017507985.1 Clostridia bacterium | reverse complement strand
TTGGGATAGGAACGGACAGTCGAGGACGCCTGTCCCTACAGAGGCGAGGAGAAGATGTAAAATTTTGTTCTTTTTCTTCTTTAAAAATTCTTGGGGGGTGTGGGGGACTTCTTTCAAGAAGTCCCCCACGTCGCTCTCCTCGTTCTCCACGTTGTCCTATAAGCATCGCCCGAAACCTGCGTTTCGGGCGACGTACCAAGTCAATTACAGTCCTAAAACGGCCGCGCCGACGATACCGGCATCGTTGCCCAGCGTCGCGATACGAATTTCGGTCTGCTCGGCCGTGCTGCCACCGTAGCATTCCTTGCGAACGAGCGGAAGCAGAGCGTCCAGCAGAGCCTGGCCCTCGCCCGATATACCGCCGCCGATGGACAAGATCTCAGGATGGAAGATGTTGAGCAGAGTGGCAATAGCGCATGCCAGATACTGCAAATAGGTGTCAACGACCTCCTTGGCCGCCTCGTCACCTGCGCGCATGCCATCAAACGAAGTGCGTCCCGTGACTCTTCCCTTCTTGGCAACCATGTCAGACATGATGGTCTTGCGGCCTTGGGCCTCACACTCATCCAGCTTTTCCTTGGTCATGCGGATCAGCGCCGTCGCGGAGGAATATGCCTCCCAGCACCCCTTACGGCCGCACGAGCAAGGCACGCCGTCGGTCACGATAACCATGTGACCAAGCTCCGCACCTGCGCCGTTGAAGCCGGAATATACCTTATTGTCGATGATGACGCCGCCACCGACACCGGTGCCCAGCGTGATCATGATGGAGTTGGTTGTTCCCTTGGCCGCTCCTGCGATGGCTTCGCCCCATGCGGCAGCGTTGGCGTCGTTATCTACAAACGTGGGAAGATCCCCCAGTCTCTCCTTAAGCAGAGGAACGATGGGAAAATGGTGGAAGGGCAGATTGTTTGCGTACTCAACGTAGCCGTCGCGGCTGTTGATCGTACCGGGCGCGGCAATACCAACACCGCTCACGTCAGCAAGCGTCAGCCCCTTGTCCTCCAGTACACGGCGGCACAGCATGGCAATGTCGTCGACGATCGCCTCGGGTGCACGAGATGCCTGCGTAGGCACGCTGTCCTTATGTATGACCTGATAATTTTCATCCACAATACCAACGGCGATATTCGTACCGCCAAGGTCTACGCCCAAACGAACCATAATAGTTTCTCCTTTGATGTGTTGATACGGGCATATCAGCCCGCCTTTGTTCCTATTTATTATACCCGATTTGCCGCATAAAGTCAACAAGCAAAGCCTTATTTTTATCGCTCTATATGAAATATTCGCTCCAAAATGAACGAAACTCGCAAAAGGGACTTTACTTTGCGCAAAAAATGTGTTAAAATATGACAAAGACGTAGGCGCATGACAAGGCGCAAACGCCAATAAAGGAAGGAGTACGCCCCATGAAGGACGACGCCCGCGACAACCGCCTGGAATTTCTCTTCAAAGGCATTCTTACGTTAGACTCGGTAGAAGACTGCTACCAATTTTTCAGCGATCTTTGCACCCCGTTCGAGCTGCAGGAAATGGCCCAACGCATGCAGGCAGCAAAAATGCTCAAGGATGGCTTAATCTACAACGAGATCGCCGAGCGCACGGGACTTTCCACCGCCACCATCAGCCGCGTCAATCGCTCGTTGCGCTATAGCACGGGCGGCTATGCCAAGGTTCTCGACGCGCTGGATCTGCAAGAAAAACGAGATTGGCGCAACCGC
>JAFVZV010000161.1 GCA_017507985.1 Clostridia bacterium | reverse complement strand
CTTTTCGCGCAAGTCCGCAAGGACTTGGCGCATCGAGTAGCCGTCAACTTGTTGGCGGCGTAGGCGAAGCCGTCCCCAAGCCGCGCGATCGGCGATAAACCAAAGGAACGGCAGAGCAAATGCTCTGCCGTTCCTTTTCTTATTTCTCAATCAGTTCCCCGACCTGTGCTTCGTTTTCGATAAAGGCAAGCTCAATGCCGTCGGCGGCGGACTGGCTCAAATTGTCCAGAACCAGGCGGTCGATGACGGTGTCGGCGCTCATCTTCAGCAACGGCGCCTCGGTGGCCTGCTCCTCGCGGCGGTGGATGTCGCGGATCACCACGTTGCCGCAACGGGCACCGTACTCAAACTGAATGATGGCGCGCTTGTCAACGCCCTTTTCCCACATACGGAAGCAATCCTCCCCAAGGGGGGTGTAGCTCTTACGTGCCCCAAAATTTTCAAGGGTGATATTGTCGAACCACACGGCGCCGGGGCGCTTGTTGTGGTTGGAGATAACGATGGCATTGTGGCGGTAATCACCGTAAACGCCGTCCACGCGGACGTTGGCAAGCTTATAGCCCTCGCCCGACAGCAGACGCACGCCCGAAAAGCCGTTGATGGCGGTCAGGTTGTGAATGTATACGTTCTCGATATCACCAAGCGAGATCTCGGCATGAGGCTCGTCATAGGTGGTCAGCGACACCAGGTCGTCATTGGTGGTGCCGCACAGATTTTCGATCACGCCGTCCCGCGCGGGGCCGTTGATATGCACACCGTCGGTGGTACCAAAGTGCCAGTTGTAATCAAAAAACAGGTCACGGGTCACGAATCCGCGTACATCACCGATCTGAATGCCGTAGCTGACGGGGTCCTTGACGGTCAGCTTTTCCAGCACGATCTTGTCGATGTGGGCAAAGCGCATCAGCTTGCCCTTGAACAGCGCGGGGCTGTAGGGATGGTCCAGGCGGTGCTTTGCCTCATACACCGCGTCCAATCCCATTTGGTCGCAGTTGCCGTCAAAAATACCGCCGATGATCTCAATGTCGTGATCCCTGCCCTCTCCCTTGGCAAACTGCTCGTTTTCAATGAGCGCGCAACGAGACATGGGGGCGGCCTTCAGATGCACGCCGGGGGCAAGCACCAGGCGGGTGTTGGAATGAATGATCAGGGTCTTGTTCACAAGATAAGTGCCGGGGCGGTCGATCTTGACGATGCCGCACCCATCCAGCAGCGCTTGCAGCGCAAGGGTGTCGTCGTGTATGCCGTCTGCGTAAAGCATGGTGTTCTCCTTTAACAATGTTTTTGTATCCATTTTTCCGGATTGTTTGCAATATAAACCGCAATCTCTTCGCAGTCCTCACTGTTGCGCACAATGTGGTCATAAAATCCTTTTTGCCAAATTGACGCACCGCATTTTTTTGAAACGCTTCCCTTTAATTGCCGCACAACGGTTGATATTGTAGGGGCGATCAGTGATCGCCCGTCCGTGTCAACGATCCGCAGCAGTAAGTGAATGTGATCCGGCATAATCGCATATTTTTCAACCAAAACGGCAGGGTAGCAGCAAGGAATTGCATGGATCGCTTCATCAACAATTTTGCCATATTCCGAGAGCACGATCTGCGGGCGATCATTGATCGCCCCTACAAGGCTGTTCCAAAGCACGGGCTGTCTGTTTTTGGTGCAGACTGTGACAAAATAGGTTCCGATATTGCTATAATCATAAGAGCAGAGACGATTGTTCTTTCTGCTCGGCAATTCACGTTCGT
>JAFVZV010000160.1 GCA_017507985.1 Clostridia bacterium | reverse complement strand
CGATCATGGTCGCAGCGTATTCGTACATGGCGCTCGTGCCCATCATTTAGCCCCCCGTTATCAAGGCGCTTACCACCAAGAAGGAGCGTATGATCCGCATGGACTACAAGGCGGCCAACGTCTCCAAGACCACACGTATCCTCTTCCCCATTGTCATTACCGCCGTTACCGGTCTGTTTGCCCCTAGCGCGATCGAGCTGGTCGGCTTCCTCATGTTTGGTAACCTCATTCGCGAGTGCGGCGTGCTGGATTCGCTGTCCGAAACGGCGCAGAAGGTGCTGGCAAATCTCGTCACCATCTTCCTTGGCATCTCCATCGCCACGCAGATGACGGCTGACAAATTCCTTGAGTGGAATACCCTGCTCATTCTGCTGCTCGGTCTGTTCGCCTTCATTTTCGACACGGCAGGCGGCGTTCTGTTTGCCAAGTTCCTCAACCTGTTCCTCAAGAAGAAGCTCAACCCTATGATCGGTGCGGCAGGTATCTCCGCATTCCCCATGTCGGGTCGTATCGTTCACGCCCTGGGCCGCAAGGAGGATCCCAACAACTTTTTGCTTATGCACTCCATCGGCGTCAACGTGTCGGGCCAGATCGCATCCGTTATTGCGGGCGGTCTGATCCTCAACTTCTTCCTGTAATGCGATGAAAGGATGGTATCAAACAATGAAAAAACTGATTGCAATCCTTCTCATGCTCTCTCTTTTGATGTGCCTGTTCACCTGCTTTGCGGCGGCAGAGGCTCCCGTAGCCGACACCGAGAGCGAAAGCGAGGTCGGTGGCGCCGACGCGCCCGAAAACCACGAGTTTAAGTTTGAGCCCTCGCAGTTTGTCGACAATCTGTACTATATGGGTGTTGGTATGGTCGGTATCTTCCTCGTGATCGGTATCATCATTCTGGCAACGGTAGCCTTGAACCGCATCTTCAGCGGCAAAGCAAAAGAATAATCCAAATAGACAACAAAAATGCACCGCAATCGCGGTGCATTTTTGTTTTTGCTTGCAAAATAAGCAAAATAAAATATTTAGTCGTCTAATTCTACGGACGCGCACAAAACTATGCGCGTCAAAAGGCGCAAGCACGATAAAGCCTACCGTACTCGTTTCTTCATCGCCACCGAAACGCAAAGGAGCGCCGCCATGATGCACAGCACCGAGATTTCGGGCAGCCATTCAAAGAAGGGCGGCTGTGGATCGGCCAGAATATAGATCTGCATATCCTCCACGAAAATATGATAGAGAAGCGGCAACCCAAACAGCGGATACAACAGATATTTGGTACGGATGATGCCGAAAATCGTCAGGCTGTAAAGCACTAGCACGGCCGTATACAAGATCAGACACAGCACGGTGTGCGTCATCGTTTCAAAGGTGAACGCCTTGACCATAAAAAACACCACGCCCATCAGCACCGAAACAGCGGTCAATTGCGGGCATTTCTCGCCAAAGAAGATCACGGCCACGCCAAACACGACCGCCGCCGCGATCACGTTGACAAAATGCACCCACAGGACCAGCGCTGTCATGGGTGTGACTGTATAGTAGATTCCCCGAATGATCGCCGACACAGCCATAAAAAGTAAGGACAGACGTGCCGCCCAACTCTTTCGATCAATATAAAAACTTGCTCGTTTCATGTCAACCTCCCATTTGCTTATACGGCAGTATATCATATTTTTCTGAACTTGTCAAATTTTGTGTATTCGGTAAAATAATGTTTATATTTTTCTTGACAAGCCAAACAAAAAATGATATACTTATTTTAACTGTTGATGTATTTTGGAGGTATCACGATGAAAACACATCTAATCCGTATTTTGTCGTTGTTGCTTGCTCTGCTCACGCTTGTATCGCTGTCATTGGCGATGGTCAGCTGCAGCAACGATCCCGGCGACGGTCCGAGCGAACAAAACCCTAACAATCCCGGCGGCAAGGACCCCGAGGATGAGGGACCGAACGAGGACGACCCGTATGCCAATTATAACATTCCCGACAGTCTGCCCGAGAGAGATTTTTCCAAGGAAGGACTTGACGAGTTCGTTATTGCCTGCCAGGACGACATGGTCAACTTCTTCTGGAAGGAAGACTATGAAGGCAGTATCGTTGACAACGCTGTATATAGATCTGTAGCCGCTGTTGAAGAACGCTTTGGCACGACCGTGTCCGCCTATCAGGCTGCCAGCGCCGAAGCCATCAAAAACGGCATCGTAACGCAGGATGGTTCATTTGACTTTGCCTTCATGCTGGACGTCACCTCCAGTAGCCTGTCGCTTCAAAATATGTTCGTCAACCTGTATAGTCTTGACTCATTGGACTTCTCCAAGCCCTGGTGGCCTGCACCCTCGGTTGAGGCTTTGACGTATCAAGGCAAAATGTATCTTGGCTCCTCGACCATGTCTTACCTTGGCCTTGGCCAGACCTTTTTGACCTATTTCAACAAGACCATCTTTACTGACAACGGCCTGGACTACCCGTACGAGGATGTCATGGCAGGTAACTGGTACCTGGAAGATTTGATCTATCTGGCAGAAGACTACGGCAACTGCTACGAAAACAATGACGTCAAGGATATGGAAGATACCTTTGGCTTTATGTGTCCCAACGGATTCTACGGTTGGTTTGAGTCGTTCGGTATCGAAATGGTCAAAAAAGAGGGCGACGAGCTCATTTTGAACGCACACTGTGACGAAGCATACGACTTGATCGAGAACGTCTACTATATGCTGATCGAGTCCGATTTTGGTTACACCGACAGTGAAGCTGTCGTCAATGAAATGTTCGCCAACAATCAGTCCATGTTCGTATACGGTAAGCTCAGAAACGCCTATGACGTATTCCGTTACCATGAAATTGATTACGGTATTCTGCCCGTACCCAAGCTCAACGAAGATCAAGAGGATTACCACTCCGCATACACCGACCGTTTCTTCGTCGTTCCCTCCTCCAGCGTTGCCGGTAAAGATGCACAGGACATCGGCTTCATCCTCGAGGCACTCAGCGCAGAAGGCTACCGCGTCATCTATCCCGCCTACTATGAAGAAGCAATGCAGAACAGATATTCCACCGACGCCGAAAGTAAGCAGATCCTCGCTATGCTGCACAAGCATCGTGTCATTGACTTCTCTTACGTTTACACCGACAAGAAGTGCTACACTCGCGCACTGGTTACGCTGATCGTTGAGCGCCAGAGCAAGGATTACGCGTCGCTGTTGGCAGAGGGCGCAGGTGAAGCAGAGCAGAAGATCATCGAGCTCAAGGAGCTGTTCTCCGAGCTGAACTGATCAAACCGCAAGCAATCGTTGTTATATCACTTTACAAATCACAAAAACAACAAATAATATTAGCAATCACATCAAAGTCTGCCTTTGATGAACAATAAATCTACGAAAGGATCTACTACCATGAAAAAAGCTGATATCGAAATCGCACGTCAAAAAGCCATCGAAGTATACGAAAAGGCACATATTGTCCTGAGCGACGAGGAAAAGGCCAACATCGAGGTCGCTGACTTTGGTCTGAACGACGTTTACAACACCGGTCTTCTTCTGGTTACCTACATCAACACCGACCGTTACTGCGGCAAGGAAATGGTTCTGCTTCCCGGCATGACCTGCCCTGAGCACATCCACGCGCCTCTGCCCGAAAAGAACTACATCGGCAAGCAGGAGACCTTCCGTTGCCGTTACGGTAAGGTATATCTGTACGTTGAGGGTGAGCCCACCCCCAACCATCACTGCCACCCCGTCAAGGAGGACACCTGCTACACCGTCTTCCATGAGATCGTGCTTGAGCCCGGTCAGCAGTACACCATCGCTCCCAACACCCGTCACTGGTTCTCTACCGATACCGAGTCGGTCATCTCCGAGTTCTCCTCGCCTTCCTTCGACGAGCTGGACATTTTCACCGATAAGGACATCCAAAGAATCCCCACGATTGACGACTGAGTGGGTATTCCCAACTGAATTTTTGCAGGGAAGCAAACAAAATCGTTTGCTTTCCTGTTTTTTCTTGGCCTGACAACGGAACACCTCATCCGTCACGCTCCGCGTGCCGCCTTCCCCTCAAGGGGAAGGCTGTTT
>JAFVZV010000159.1 GCA_017507985.1 Clostridia bacterium | reverse complement strand
ATCTCCACGCCCATGTCGCCACGCGCGACCATAATGCCGTCACAGCACTCACAGATTTCCTCGATATGATCGACGCCCGACTGATTTTCGATCTTGGCGATCAGCTCGATGTCGTCCGCGCCCAGCTCCTTCAGATAGTCGTGCACGTCGATCAAGTCCTGACGGGTGGAAACGAAGGAGCAGGCGATATAGTCGACGCCGTTTTCCACACCGAAGCGGATGTCGCACTTGTCCTGCTCGGACAGATACGGCTGTTTCATGACCTTGCCCGGGAAGCTCATGCTCTTGCGATCGGACAGCACGCCGCCGATAACAACGTCGCAGACAATGTTGGGCTTTTCGATCTTGGAAACGCGGAAGCAAAGCAGACCGTTGTTGAGAAGAATGGTATCGCCCACGCTCAATTCGTCCGTCAGCTTGGGGTAGCTGACCGAAACGATATGCTCGTTGCCGATCACGTCCTCGGTCGTAAAGGTGAAGGTGTCACCGTCGCACAGCGTCACACTTCCTGTCTCAAACGTCTTGATGCGATATTCAGGGCCCTTGGTGTCCAGCATGATGGCAATGGGCATCTCCAGCTCTTGTCTGACCTTTTTGACCAGGTCCATTCGTCTTTTATGATCCTCGTGGGTATTGTGAGAGAAGTTCATTCTCGCCACGTTCATGCCTGCCAGACACAGACCGCGGATGACCTCCTCGGTCTCGCTTGCAGGGCCAAGCGTACATACGATTTTCGTTTTGCGCATAGGAATTTCATTGTCCTTTCTGCAAAAATAACAAAGAATAAGCAGACTGATATGCCTGCGGAGCTATTATACTATATTTCCCCGAGCGTTGTCAAGATATCCCATCACACAAAAAACAAGAGGGCTCTGGTGAGTCCTCTTGCTTTTATATTCAGCGATTCAAATACTCATCGATCGCCCGTGCCGCGGTTTTGCCCGCGCCCATGGCCGAGATGACGGTGGCCGCGCCCGTGACGGCATCGCCACCCGCGTACACAGCAGTTCGGGAGGTCAGGCCGTCCTCGTTTACGATGATGCCGCCGCGGCTGTTGACCTCCAGCCCCCCGGTGGTCGATTTGATCAGCGGATTGGGCGAGGTGCCGATGGACATGATGACCGTATCCACCTCCATCTCAAACGCGCTGTTTGGAATCTCGACGGGGCGGCGTCGACCTTTCGCGTCGGGCTCGCCCAGCTCCATTCTCACACAGCGCATGCCGCGTACAAATCCGTTTTTGGGATCGCGAGGATCGTTGGGATTTTGGTAGCCCAGAATCTCCGTCGGGTTGCAAAGCAGGCAAAATTCAATGCCCTCCTCCTCGGCGTGCTCGACCTCCTCACGACGGGCGGGCAACTCCTCCATCGAACGGCGATAGACGATATACACCTTGTCAGCACCCAAGCGAAGTGCCGTTCTGGCCGCGTCCATCGCGACGTTGCCGCCGCCGACCACAGCCACGCGCCCGCCCTTCATCATGGGGGTATCCGCGTCCGCGCGATAGCCCTTCATCAGATTGCTTCGCGTCAGAAATTCATTGGCCGAATAAACGCCGCACAGCCCCTCGCCGGGAATGCCCATGAAGTTGGGAAGCCCTGCGCCCGAGCCGATGAACACGGCCTCGTAGCCCATGTCAAACAGCTCGTCGACGGTCAGCGTCTTGCCGATGACGACGTTGGTTTCGATTTTCACGCCAAGAGATTTGAGGGTTTCGACCTCGCGCGCCACAATGGCCTTGGGCAGACGGAATTCGGGGATGCCATACACCAGCACGCCGCCCGCCGTGTGAAGCGCCTCAAAAACGGTCACAGCATATCCCAGCTTGGCAAGATCGCCCGCGCAGGTCAAACCTGAGGGGCCCGAGCCTACGATCGCGACCTTATGGCCGTTGGGGGCAGGCGCCACCGGTTGCTCGGTGCTGAAGGTATTGTGCCAATCGGCAACGAAGCGCTCAAGGCGGCCGATGCCGACGCTCTCGCCCTTGATGCCGCGCACGCACTTGGATTCGCATTGCGTCTCCTGCGGGCAAACTCTGCCGCAAACGGCGGGCAGCGAGGACGAGCGGTTGATGATCTGATACGCGCCCTCAAAATCTCCCTCTTTGATCTTCTGGATAAATTCGGGAATGTGAATATTTACAGGACAGCCCGTCACACAGGGTTTGGTCTTACAATTCAGGCAACGATTTGCCTCATCAATGGCCGTTTGCTCGTCGTAGCCCAGCGCGACCTCATCAAAATTGCGGGCGCGCACCTGGGCGTCCTGCGTAGGCATGACGTTTCTCTTGAGTGTCATATTGGCCATGTCATTGCACCTCCTTTTTGTAAAGGTTGCAGGCGGCCTCGTGGGCGTGGCGCTCAAAGCCGTAGTACATTCTGCCGCGCGCCATCGCCTCGTCGAAATCGACCTCGTAGCCGTTGAAATCGGGGCCGTCCACGCAAGCGAACTTGGTCACCTTCTTGCCGTCGACGTTGAGTGTCAGGCGGCAGCCGCCGCACATGCCCGTGCCGTCGATCATTATGGGGTTCATGGAAACGGTCACGGGCGTGCCGTAGGGCTTAGCCGTTGCCACGACGAATTTCATCATGATCAGCGGACCGATGGTGATGATCATATCAAACTGCTCACCATCCTCGAGCATTTCCTTCAGCGGCAGCGTCACGTTGCCCTGACGACCGTAGGAGCCGTCGTCCGTCATGACGACAAGCGATTTCGAAGCAGCCTTGAACTCATCCTCCAAAATCAGCAGATCGCGGTTGCGGAAGCCGATGATGCTCGTGACGTCCGCGCCCAGATCGTGCAACGCCTCGGCGATGGGAAGCGCGATGGCACAGCCCACACCGCCACCGACGATGCAGACCTTTTTCAGTCCGTCCAGATGCGTCGGCTCACCCAAGGGACCCACGAAATCCTGCAGGTACTCCCCTGCCCCCTTGTGGGACAGCTTTTCCGTGGTCGCACCAACGATCTGATAAATGATCTTGACCGTACCGGCCGCTCTGTCCGTACCCGCGACGGTCAAGGGGATGCGTTCACCCTCCTCGTCGACGCGCAGGATAATAAACTGACCCGGCTTGGCTTTATTTGCCACCAGCGGTGCTTCGATCTGAAGCTGGACCACGGTGGGACTCAAAATTTTCTTTTCAACGATTCTATACATAACGATATTCTCCATTTGCCCGTGGGCAATGTACTGTGTTTCACCTGTCAAGGGTATTTTGATATTATAGCACACTTCACCCGCAAATTCAAGCCCTTAATATGATAAAGTGTGATAGGTCGCCCTGCGGACGACCTATCGTAAGCATATCATACACCGAACAAGACGCGGTGAAACAGCTCTCTGGTTTTCTCTTCTCCGAGCACCTTTTTGAACACGTCCGTCGAGGGACCGCCCTGCGTCAAAAGACCGTTGACGTAAGTGAGCGTCTTCTCGTTTTTTACAGACGGATCGCTCACCTTTGGCACCTTTGCGGTGATATAAGCATCGAAATGAGCAAGCGTCAGCGCATCGGCGCGGCGCGTCTGCTTTTTCTTTGCCTTTTTGGAGATGCTGGCGGACAGCTTGATGGTGTCGTACCAATGCTCACCCGGGTCGCGCTCGGCAAGATCGGCGTACTCGCCTGCGATTGCCTGCATGACACCTTGATCGAACGTCTCAAGCGTCGTATCGTACAGTTCGACGATCAGAGTATCGTTGCCTGCGGCGAAGATGCGATCGTAGGAATACAGCGGCAGATCCCGCTCGGTGGGATTGATGATCAGCGTGTCCATTTTCATCAGCCCGAAAAAGCCCTTGGCGCGCATAACGGATACGTGTCCCAGCCCCTTGGCGTGATAGGCGCGTACCAAAAAGGTCATGCCGTTTGCTTTGAGCGTGGACATCTCACCCACGTCAAGCGCAACAAGCTCGTGATGTGCCGCGATTTGTTGTAACAACCGTTCCGTCATGCCGCGTTATCCTCGTGTAGCTTCAAATCAGCAAGGCCGTTTTTATGCAGCAAATACGCGCCCCAAAGCAGCGTTCCCTGCCCGACCACGTTGACACCCTCGGCGATCCAGTTCATGGATGCCTTAGCGAAATCCTGACTTGACAGATATCCCATGCACAGCGAGCAAACGAAGGACAGAGCAAACAGCGCGATCAGCCACTTCTTTTTGAGCTTGGCCGCCAGAATACAAAGCACGGTGTCCATGACGCCAAGACCCGCGATCATCAATCCGACGAAGAGAAAGGTTCCCGAAAACACAGGCGGTACGACCGCAAGGGCGGCCTTTTTGCCGTCGGGCTTTTTGACCAGCATCAGAACGATGCCGATGCCTGCCAGCAGAAAGCCGATGGACTGGGTAGGAAAGAACATATGGTTGAGTGCTTCAAAATTGCAAACGCCTGCCGCGTACAGCAGCTTCCAGGTCGCCTTGAGCGCACCTGCGATGGTGACGTTGAGGGTGCCTACCGCAAACAGCGCAAAGGATGCCTTGCTCATTTTATCGTACAGGTCGCGCATCAAAAGCGCCGTGGCAAAAAAGAAGAACACAACGGGAATATAGTCAACGAGTGCCATGGAAACCGAAAAATCGTTCATAGCCGTATCTCCTTTGGTGATTTAGTTCTTCTTGTTGAGGTGGTAGATGGGCAAAAGAGGGATGATGATGGGCGTCTTGTTGGCGTAAGTGTTGTACTCCTCGTTGTCTCCATAGCGCGCCATCTGACGCTTTTCCAGACGCTGTGCGCCGTTGAACATAATGAAAACGATGCAAACGTATGCGAGGACGGCGGTGATCCACTGACCGACCGTCGCGTAGGTCGTAATACCGCTGATGAATACGCCTGTCCAAAAGATGATCTCACCCAGATAGTTGGGGCAACGAACCATCTTGTAAAGGCCCTTGGTTGCAACCATATCGGGCCGTTCCTTCTTCTGTGCCGACTTTTGATTGTCTGCAATGGACTCAAGGATCAGACCGAAGATGGAAACGGCAAAGCCGATCACGGGAACGATGACGTCGGTGGAAGCGTTGTTAAAGCGGAACAGCATGGGGGCAACCTGTGCCGTATAGAGGACGGCAACGGTGACCCAGATGGTCGCCAGCACGAACACGGGCATCTTCTTTTCATCGTTCTTGGCCAGCGTGTCCTTGGCAACGTCGGTCTTTTTGAAGGTAGCGTTCTTGAGCTCACGAACGAGCAGGAAGCCCGACAGACGTACGCCGTAAGCGATGAACAGCGCACACATGATCAGCATGATCCACCAAGGCGTGGCGGTCGGATTGATGAAATACATCACCAAAACGGCGATACTGCCACCCGCAACAGCAAAGCCGTAGCCGATGGAAAGGAAATAGACGAACTTATAAAAGCCGACGGCGCACATAGCCGCGCATACGGCAAGCAAAATTCCAAGCAATCCCCAAGGCATATCAGTTGTTCTCCTTTCCGAAGTAAGACTTGATGTATTCGGCAAAGCTCTCCTCGCCCGTGATGGTATCGCCTACGAGATCGTGCGACAGCGTCCACTTGGAGAACAGGATGATGTCGTGCTTGCCTGCCTTTTTGATCTTGGGCAGGTTGGCAAGAATACCGAACAGCCAGATGGGAGCCCACTTGATGGCAAGAGGCTTACCTGCCGCCTCAAAGCACATCGCGGCCATTTCCTCGTAGGTGTAGGTTTCCTTACCGCCGACGTTATAGCTGACGTTTTCATCGTTCATGTGAGCGACGATGAAGGCAGCCAACGCGGGACAGTCGACCACGTTAGCCTTGACGCCGCCGTAGCCCTTGAGCAGCTGCATCTCGCCCTTATCTACGTAGGGCTTGAACACCTTGGCAATGTCGTAAAAGTAGCCCGTGGGACGGTAGATGATCCAGTCCATCTCGCCCTTCTTGAGCTCCTCTTCGACCAGATACTTGGCGTGGAGCATGGGCACCTTTTCAGCGCCGGGCTCGTCGCAGGAAATAACGGAAACGTAGTTGAATTTTTTCACGCCTGCACGCTTGCATTCCTCGTACAGGTTCATATTGCCCTTATAGTCGATATCATACGAGGTAAAGCGAGTGGATGCACCCGTCAGGCCCATGGTGGTGATGACCACCTCGGCGCCCTCGCAAAGACCCTTGAGCGTTTCGGGGTTGGTTGCGTCGATTTGGGCGAACGTGTACTTTCCTTCCGTTCCCTCGACGGCAGTTTCCTTCAGGTCTGCCGCGATGACCTCGTGGCCACCTGCGCACAGAGCCTTCAAAATTTCGGCGCCAAGATTGCCAAAAGCGCCTGCCAATACAACTTTCATGTCAATTCCCCTTTGTCTTTATTTTTTATTCTTCTCTTTGGAACGCTTATCATTGATGATTTTCATGTGCTCCT
>JAFVZV010000158.1 GCA_017507985.1 Clostridia bacterium | reverse complement strand
TACCAAGAGCTTCCAACATGAGAGTAATCTCCTTTTCTTTTTTTGTTTTTATTTTTTTAATTAATTTAATTTTTTACTTACGTGGGCACAAGCCCGAGCTCAGATCGTTGAGCTCTTTCCCAGTGCGTTCAGACGTGCGAACCATTCGATCTGCTCATCCTGACGCGGGATGATGCGGGATGCGATGAACATACCGCGCTTTTCGGCTTCATTCTTGCCTGCCTCAACCGCCATTTCCACAGCGGCGACGTTGCCCTCGAACTTGACGACCATCACCAGCGGAACTTCACATTTGTCCGCGTTGGCCGGCTTGTTTTTATCGATGGCGACCAGCTCGACGTCAGCGGTCTTGAGTCCCTTATCAGCGACGACGACCGAGGTGACGAAGCCGTAGCATTCGATCATTCCAAGAGCCATGTGTTACCTCCTCGGATCAGTCTGCGATATAGCAGATCTTGATACCTGCCTGAGATACGTTGACCTCCATTGCCTCGTTGAGCTTTTCCAGCGGGAAGGCGTGGGTGATCAGATCCTCGATCGGGATGTTCATCTCCTTGGCCTGACGCAGGAAGGCAACGGTGGTGGGGTAATCCTCTGCGGTGTAGTCCCAAGAGCCAACGATGGTGATCTCCTTGTTACACATTGCGAAGTGGGGGTTGATGGAGTATTCGCCGTTGTTGACGAAGAAACCAACCTCGCACAGACCGCCGCCGCGACGGATGTAGTCGTAGATGGATGCAGCAGCCGCGGGAGCACCCGTGCACTGGAAGGCGAAATCAACGCCCTGACCGTCAGACAGATCTTTAATGATCTGAACACGAGCGGCAGCATCGGGAACTTCCTTAAAGTTAATGGTCGTCTTTACGCCCAGCTTCTTTGCCATCTCCAGTCTCTTTTCAGAGCCGTCGATCGCAACGATGTGGTTGATACCCGATGCGCGGAGTACCGAGCACATGAGCAGACCAATGGGGCCGGTGCCAAGCACCAGAACCTTAGCGTTGAAGTTAAGCAAGCCGGTGGACTGTGCGCGAGCGACAGCGTGTACGCAAACGCAAGCGGCCTCCAGGATCATTCTCTGCTTAACGTCCAGGCCGTTGACCTGGAAATATGTAGCACCCTTGGCGCGAATGAGCAGGTGGGTGGCGAACCAACCGTTCAGGGGGTTCTCCTTGTTCTGCGGCATCAGACCGAAGATACCCTGCTTATCGCACAGGTTGGTGTTACCGGGATGCATACGGCAAACGTGGCAGTCGCCGCACGAGATAACCGAGGTAACGATCTTGTCGCCAACCTTGAGCGGCTTGCCGGCGGTGTCGCACTTGACGTTCTTACCCAGCGCGATGACCTCACCGGTACCCTCATGGCCGAGGATGACGGGGCACATACCGAAGGGGTCGCCCTTCCACTCGTGCACGTCGGTTCCGCAAACGCCCGCACCCTCGACTTTGACCAAAATGTCATCGTCGCCGAGCTCGGGAATCGCGACTTCCTGAATTTCGATTTTTCTGGGAGCAGTCAGAACAGCAACCTTAGCCTTACCGTTCGCAGGGACACCCGAGGTGGCGGGAGCCGCATTGGTGCTGGCCAGGACCTGACGCACGATGCTCTCAATTTGAGAAGCGGTCAATTCCATAATTCTCTTTCCTTTCAAGTAGCTTTATATCTTCATTTTTCGATATACGTGTCGGCTTCCTACATTATTAGATAATGTGGAATTTGTCCACCATGACGCAACGGCGGCGGCGGGTAAAGCTACGCGCGCTGGTAATACCTTCGCCCGTGGGACCCGCGATGGTAAACGTCGTATGACCTTCGGCGCCAAAACCAATACCGGCATAAGAAGGTGCATTCTTGACGAAAATGGTGGTCTCGACCGCCTTAGCAAAGCGAGACAGGTGGTCGATGTTCTTGGAGTGCATATGAGCCGTGTGACGGTTGCCGTGCTCAGCCTTGCAAGCCAAGTCGATCGCCTCGTCAATGTTTTTGACGCGAACGATACCAAGAATCGGCATCATCAGCTCCTCCTGAACAAACAGGTGCTCAAAGGGGACCTCTGCGATGATGCAACGGATATCGTCGCCCACCGTAATGCCCATCTTAGCCAAAATGACCTTGGCATCGCGGCCTACGCAGTCGCGGTTGACCACGTGCTTGACCTGACCCTTGTCGTTCTTGACCTCGTTGAGCACGATCTTGGAGAGCTCATTTGCCTGAGCGAGTGTCAGCTTGTAGCAGCCGTTGCGCATCATGCCGGCGATCAGCTCGTCCGCGACGTTGTCAAAGACGAAGACCTCCTTCTCGGCGATACAGGGCAGGTTGTTATCAAAGGTACAACCGTCAATGATGTCTTTAGCCGCCTTCGCGATGTCTGCAGTATCATCCACGATAACGGGAGGATTGCCCGCGCCGGCACCGATGGCCTTCTTGCCCGAGGACAGGACCGCCTTGACGACGCCGGGACCGCCCGTGCAGACGAGCAGGCGGATCAGGGGGGACTTATACATGATCTGAGCCGTCTCCAGCGTGGGCTTGACGACCGAGGCTACGAGAACCTTGGGGCCGCCGACCTTGGCGGAAGCGCGGTTGATCAGGTCAACTGCGTAGTTGGAGGTTGCGATCGCATTGGGGTGGGGGTTGAATACAACACCGTTACCTGCGGCGATCATACCGATACTGTTGCAAATGACAGTCTCGGAGGGGTTGGTCGAGGGAGTGATGCTACCGACAACACCAAACGGTGCCATCTCGGTCAGCGTCAGACCATGGTCTCCCGTGCAAACGGAAGGCTCGATGTCCTCGGTACCGGGGGTCTTGTCCGCAACCAGGATATGCTTTGCCTTTTTGTGGTCGGCGCGGCCCATCTTGGTCTCGGTAACACCCAAAAGTCCCATGACCTCCGCTTCCTCACGCGTCATCTCGCGAATGACGGTGATCAGCTTTTCTCTCTCGGCCACGCTCATGGCACGCACCGCCTTGTAGCCTTCGTTGGCTGCGGCAATCGCATCATTCATATCGGCGTATACACCGATATACTTACGACCGCCGTAAGACGTTGCATCCCAGGGGGCAAGAGCGGAGGCGGAACCGTTGATTTGTTTCAGCACAGATGCAACGATCTCATTGATCTGCGCTTCGGTCCAGTTGTTTGCCATTATCTTTGCTCCTTCTATCTTTTACTGTGTGTTTCGTTTCAATTGCCCAAGACAGCCATCACGCGGCGAACGACCTCCTGCACGTCGGCATCAGAGGCCGATGCGGGGGCACTCGGAGCGGTCTTGCAGCTCGTGCAGTTGCCCGAGCAGGTCGATCTGCCACAGGTCTTGCAAGCGGCGTGCGTACCGCATTCACGGCGGGCAAGCTCGGTCTTCAGGTCATCGCAGGAGCAATGCTCCAGCGCATTGACACTGCGGGCGAGAATGCTGACACGGCAGTAATGCTCGAGCGATTCCACCGCGTCAAACGCGTTGTACAGCGTGTCACCAACCGACAGCGAGGAATCGCCGTGGAAAATGTAGGCCTGCTTCTTTTTGTCGCTCATGTATTCTGCCAGCGTATTGGCATCGTGGTTCTTTTTGTCGTACGCCGAGGCGGGAACGTAGCCGAAATAGGCTTCCTTGTCGCCGGGCAACACGAACTTAGCGGCGTCAATGTCCGAAATCGCGAACGCCGTGCTGGCGGCCGGCTGGGCATGGACGATACAGTTGATCTCGGGGCGCAGGCGGTAGATTTCAATGTGCATACGGATCTCGGACGTGGGCTTTTTGCCGGGCTCGAGCGAATTTCCCATCGCATCGACGCGCACCAGCTTATCAGGCGTCAAAAATGCCTTGCACAAGCCGCCGGGGGTGCAGATGAACTCATTGTCGCTGATCTTATAGGAGATATTGCCGTGCTTGGCAATGACCAGCCCCTTTTGGTACATCAGCTTACCCACCTCGACCATCTGCTTTTTGATCTCAAACAGATTGGGCATAGGGTAAAACCTCTATTCTTCGAATTTAATTGAATTATTGTGCGGAGATCTTAAGGGTATCCAGTGCGATCATGTATTCCTCGTCAGTAGGAATGACGAACACACGTGCGCGGCTGCCTTCAGCTGTCAGATCGCACGCCTCACCGCGGGGGCACTCGGCGTTGACCTTGTTGTCCATCACGATGCCCAGCGCATCCATATCAGCGCAGATGGCCTCGCGCAGACCGCGGTCGTTCTCGCCGATACCGGCGGTAAAGACGATAGCGTCCACCCCGTTCATCTCGGCGACGTAGGAACCAATGATCTTCTTTGCCTCATGGATGAGCAGGTCGATCGCGAGCTTGGCACGCTCGTTACCGGCATCGGCAGCGGCGTTGACCTCGCGGCAGTCGCTCGACACACCCGAAACACCCAGCAGACCCGACTTCTTATTGAGCACGTTATCCATCTCGGCGGGGGTGAGGTTCAGCTCCTTCATCAGGTAAGGAACGATGGTGGGGTCGATGTTACCGCAGCGGGTACCCATAGGCAGACCTTCGTTGGGAGTAAAGCCCATCGAGGTATCGACAACCTTGCCGTTCTTGATGGCGGTGATAGAAGAACCGTTGCCCAAATGGCAGGTGATGACCTTCATTTCAGACAGGGGCTTGCCGCACATTTCGGACACACGACCTGCCACGTAGCGGTGGGAGGTACCATGGAAGCCGTAGCGACGAAGCTGGAACTTCTCGTAATATTCGTAAGGCAGCGGGTAGATGTAAGAAACAGGCTCCATGGTGCTATGGAATGCGGTATCGAATACGCAGACCATGGGCTTTCCGGGGCAGCTCTTGCGGCAAGCCTCGATGCCCTTGATGGCAGGGGGGCCGTGCAGGGGGTTAATGCCCACGATAGAATACAGATAATTCAGCGTTTCGTCGCTGACCAAGGTGGATTCCTTGAGCTTGCCGCCGTGAGCAACACGGTGGCCGATGGCATCGATCTCGTCAATGGATGCGATAACACCCAGCTCGGCATCGGTCAACAGCTTGAGAACCAGTGCGATCGCATCGTCGTGGTCTTTGAGCTCAACCTCTGCTTTGTAATCTTCCTTACCGGGGCGTTTGTGCGTGATCAGACCGCCAATGCCGATCTTCTCGCAGTTGCCCTTGGCGATGACGCGGTTGTCGTCCATATCAAACAGCTGATACTTGAGAGACGAGCTTCCGGCGTTAACAACCAGAATTTTCATTTCTTACCTCCAAAGCAGCGCTGCAGTTTTGCAGTGCAGAATTTATGAAACAGACGGTATTTCTCGGTGAAAACGCAAGATATACCCATACTTGTAACATATTATATCACAAAGTGTTTTTTTTTGCAAGGGTATTTTGCAAAAAAGTCGGGGGATTATTGACGAGATTTCAGGGATTTTCGGGGGGATTTTGGGAGGGATGACAAAAACAGGAAATAGGCAGGATTTTATGGAGTGAGAAAGTAGTTGGAAATCATTTTCGGCATCTTCTCCTTTTGACGCTCACACTGTGCTTCGCACGCGT
>JAFVZV010000157.1 GCA_017507985.1 Clostridia bacterium | reverse complement strand
TGGCTACCCTCGAAGGAGGTGTCAGTGGAGGGAGTCCACAGATCACCTACCGAGCCGGTATTGAACATAGCAGCATTCTTGCCACCGCCGTACATGGAGTTGGCGGAGTTCATGTCGGAGTGGGTGTGGCCGGTGAAGAAGAAAACGTTAGGATACTCTCTGAGCAGCTCGCGCAGTCTGGTATCGTCATTGATACCCCACCATCTCTCACTTTCAGACGTGCCGGAAACGGTGTTCTTCATACCTTGATGCATGAACAGGAAGATAGGACGGTCATCGGTTGCTTCACCCAGCTTTTCTTCCAACCAATCGTATTGGTCCTCGCCGATGGTGGCGCGTACGCCGGGCTCGTATACGGCGTTACCAAGAACGATAAAGTGGAAATCATTGATCCAGGTGTCGTAGTAGGGAACACCGTCATTCTTCTCGACGGTGTCGGGAAGTCTGAGATACTTCAAAAATTGATTGACGGCAGAATCATAGTCTCTGTAACCGGAAAATTCATGGTTACCGATACCGATGTACATGTGAGGCAGACCCTCTACTTCGTCGTACAGTTCCCACAGCTTTTTCCACCAATCGTCGCGAGGGCCGCTATCAACGACGTCGCCCGCAACGAAAATGCCGATAGAATCGGGGCTGTTTGTCAGAACATCCTGAAGCATAGCCTTGTAGTGCTGCTCGCGGATCTCGGTGGAAATGTGAATGTCGCTGAGTGCCTGGAATTCGATCATGGGCTTGCCCTCGGGGAACTGATAGCCACAGCCCTCAGGCAGCTCAACCGATACGTATTCCTCGCTCAGTTCGTTCACGCCATTGACGGAATAAACGAGCAGGTGAGTAGCGTTGGGGGGAATGAAGGTGTTCTTAACCATATTGAACTTGACCTCGGTTGCCGTTGCGGAAACCTTTTGAACGGCCAAGCCGGTGTAATCCTCCAGCTTGCCGTCCTTGGTGCCCCAGAAGGCCTGAACGCCGGCCGCACCGTGATCTGCAGGCAGAGTCACGGTTACTTTACCGTCTGCCAACCCCGATTTGGGGTCGGTAATGTCATAGGTAGCGGCGGTAGGAGCCTTGGCGGGAGGAAGCTTTTTCTCTACGATCTCAATGTCGATGGACATCAGAATGTGCTTTTTTCTGTTGACGTCACCGGCCAAGGGCAGGTCGTCGGGAACGAGGACGATGGTGTACTCGCCGGCAGGCAGGCTCTGGTAGGGAGCGAGGTTGTGGTTACCGCCCTTGCCGCCGGCAGCCAGGTCTTGCGCCTCGCCGTTCTTGGCATCACGGGGATAAACGTAGCGCAATCCGCCCCATTCGCTGTGATTGCGGACGATTAGACCGATCCAAGCAGGTTTGCTGGGATCAGTGGTGTTAAATTGAACGGATCCTTTGACCATAATGGGGTCGCCGACCTCATATACAGTCTTGTCGGACCAAAGAGTGCATTCACCGTAGACCTCGGGATCGAACGCAGATACGGGCAAAATGGCGGTGGCCATCAGTGTCAGTATCATCACGGTGGAAAGCACCGCGGAGATGATTCTTTTCATGTAGAAAATCCTCCTAAATTAATAAGATGCGACTATTTTATCTTATTTTCGGAAATTTGTCAAGGGTAATCACTTTCATTCAGATCAAATAGGCGATATCAACAAAATGATATGTAAAAACTCAGCAAAACAAACAAGTTTTTTGATTGAAAGACTTGCTTTTTGCAAGCGCTTGTAGTAAAATGATTAAACAAGATACCATCATGTCCAAGGAGGATAATCATGTCGAAGAACATAAAAATTGTCACCTTTAATCTTCGCTCGCAATATAAGGGAGACGGCATCAATGCCTTTATCCACCGTGCAGGGCTTATTTACGATAAAATTCAGCAAGAAAAGCCAGATGTGGTATCCTTTCAAGAGGTCATCGAGCCTCACTATGATGTGTTGCCCAAGCTGATGCCCGAGTACACGTTTCTCGGCCAGTTCCGCGAGGCCAATTACACAGGCGAGGGTGTATTTACTGCTATTCGTACAGCTGATTGGCTCCCAATCTTTTACGATGTTTTCTGGATCAGCCCCACCCCCCATGTTGCTGCCTCTCGCTTTGAGGATCAGAGTCATTGTCCCCGCATCTGCGTAGTGACAGCTCTGCGTCATAACTCAAGCGGCAAGTTTATTCGTGTCTGCAACATCCATCTGGACCACGTTGGTGAATCGGCGCGTGTTAAGGGAATCCGCTGTGTGCTGGATAAGATGGCCGAATACGATAGGGAATTGCCTATGCCCACGCTGCTTTTGGGGGATTTCAACGCCGAGCCGGGCAGCGAGACCATCCGCGTGACGGATGCGTCGATTGCTCCCAAACTGTACGATCTGACAGGTCACATCCCCTCGACCTTCCACGGCTACGGTGACTATGCTCCCGGCAAGATCGACTATATCTACGCTACCGAAACGCTGAAAAACGCTGTCGGCGAGGTCAAGATTTGGGACGACGAGCACTGCGGCATCTATTTGTCCGACCACTATCCCGTGTGCGCGGAATTTGATACCGAAATCATATAATCTTCAAGAAGGTCACCGCATGGCGGTGACCTTTTTGTCATATAGATAAAAGGGTTATACGAGCAAAATTGTCTGTTTTTTCAAATAGCGTTATTTGTGTTACTTCGGTTATTTTAGAGTTGAAACCGTATACTATAGAATATGAGCGAGGAGGTGACGTGTATGTCTTACTTATTCTGCATATCAGTGGGTTATCTGGTCGGCATGATCAACCCGTCGTATATCCTTGGCAAATATCACGGTGTTGACGTGCGCCGCGAAGGGTCGAGAAATGCAGGGGCATCTAATGTGCTGATCCTTTTTGGCAAGGTGAGCGGTTTTTTGTGCGCTGTGTTTGATATTGCGAAAGCTGCCCTTGTCGTACGATTCACGAGCGGACTATTCCCCGGACTTATCTATGTCTTTCCTGTAACGGCTGCTGCCTGTATTCTCGGACATATCTTCCCGTTTTATCTCAAATTCAAAGGGGGTAAGGGACTGGCCTGTCTTGGCGGTGTAATACTGGCGTTTGATTGGCGTGTCTTTTTCATTCTTTTGCTTTTTGAGGCGGTGGTGGTCTTTTCAACGCAATATCTTTGCTTTGTGTCCATGACGGCCTCACTTGCGTTTTCCGCTATCTATGGCGTGATGCGGCAGGATTTATTAGGTGCTTTGATTCTATTTTGTGTTGCCGTCATTATTTGCTTCAAGCATAGAGAAAATGTTGATCGCATTCGTCAAGGAACCGAGCTACGTTTGCGCTATCTTTGGAACCGCGACGGGGAAGAGGAAAGACTCAAGGCGAATTTAATCGATGAACAAAAGAAAAGAACAAAAAGGTGATCGCATAGCGATCACCTTTTTGAGTGCTAATTTTGCGGATTTTTCTCGTAGAAAATATAGAAGCGCGAAAAATAGAATTTTGCCGTTTCTGCGTGGTTTATGCCGTCAATTTTATCAAGCATCCAGCCGCACTCAAAGCTTAGCTTATCTATCACCGCTTCGTTAGTGGTGCCGTGTAAAACTGCGCCCTTATCCCTTTTGACGTAATATTCTGCCGAATATAAAAAGCTTGAGTACAGTACCGTTCCGTCGATCTCCTTCGCTTCGACGTGGGCTTTCAATGACATACAGCTTTCCTGCTCGGTGCTTTGCGTTACAGTCGTTGTAATATCAAAATACTCTGATTTATCAAGTCCGTAATAATTGTATATTACACCGTAACGGTCAGACGTGGAATAGACAAGCCGTCTTTCTTCGGGCTTTTCATCATCCTTCGTATAGTAAATATCGTAAACGACCTCATTGCCTTCTTTGTAAAATTCAAATTCAATGTAGCCGTTGTATTTAGCGTTGCGTCGTCTTGTCAATCGCTCGCCCGAATAATAGAAGCCACGGGGATGTCCGTCTTTGTAATCATTCAAGAACAGCTGCATACTCGTCCATTTTGAATCAACGGTAAAGAGATCGTTTGTAATTTCGGTTGGCAACACCTCAAAGGTGTAATCGGAGGCGCCAATCGTATCGGCAATCTCGGCATCTTTATGTATGTTGGTGTTGTAATAGACGAATTTCAGAGAACCGTCGGCACACTCACCAAGGGCAACGTAGCAAAGAAAATGAGAGTACCTTCCTTGCACGTCGTGACCGCCGTTCTTGCCAGCAAAGGCTTGCATAGCTGCCTCGGTATTGTCACCGTTGATAAACTCGGTACTGAACTGATCGCTGTATGGGCTACCGTAAAAATCAAGTGTGAATACACCTTCAGCATCATACGAAGCCTCGCCCATGATCTCCGCGCTGGTAAATATCCACTTGATCATACCGTATTTTTCTTTTGCGACCTCAAGGATTTTTTCCTCGGTGTATTCCACCATATCGGGATGGGTAGTAACCTCACCAAAGAGGAAGCAGGAGGACAGCGAGAGCGTAATTAGAAGCATGAGCAGCAGAGCTGATATTTTCTTCATATCGTTACCTCCTTTACGGTTCTGATTTTATTATAGCATGGGAAAGGACGTGCTGTCAAGGGGAGGAAAACCGACCTCTTTTTGCGATAAACGAGTGAAAAGGCATCTGAACGAGGTATAAACGAAGAAGGTGTTCATCAACTTATGATTTCGGCAATGAATACCATTACCGGAAGTAGCAAAATAAATGACGGAGACAAAAACAGGCTAAACCTCAGAACGTTGAAAAATAGTTCCAAACTATACTCAAAGCGCGTTCCAATGGTAAAAGCAAGCACGACGATTTCGCAAAACACAAAGAATCCAATCATTGTCACAACTGTAAAAATGACCGTTTTTACTTTGGTTAGATCAAAAGGCTCTATAACCCGATATGCGCTCAAGGCGAACAGCAAAAAGTCAATAATACAAATCAACCAAAATACAATTTTATATGGATTTTTAATCGCATAATAATAAACAAAAGATATCGCGGATGCTAAAATACCAACAATGATAAGAATGGGCGGAGGAATATTTGTTAAATCATTTTTCTTCACTTTGCATTCTCCTTTGCCGTTATTATATCATATTATATCATATTATATCATAAATTTTGATTTCTGTCAATCAATGATGCATTGCCTTGCGGCCATAGGATGTATTAGCTTCGCAAATATAATGTTGTGTCTTTTTTGTGTTGCAATTAGACAAAGGTGCGTATTATTGGACGGGTGGATTCGGACCACCGCCCTCGCTTACGCGAGCGCCCGACATTTGTCTTGACGGCTGAACGCCGTCATTTTGGCTTTGCCAAAAGCGACAAAGTCGGTTCGGGGGCCTCGTCCCACTCGACCAATACAAAAGGCACCACAAATGTGGTGCCTTTTGTATTGGTGGGAGCGGGTGGATTCGGACCACCGAAGTCAGTGACAACAGATTTACAGTCTGCCCCCTTTGGCCGCTCGGGAACGCTCCCATGTTGGAGCTGGTGATCGGAGTCGAACCAACAACCTGCTGATTACAAATCAGCTGCTCTGCCATTGAGCCACACCAGCACATTCAACTATACTATTATAGCACATCTTATCTCGTTTGTCAACAACTTTTTTCTTTTTTTATGATTTGTAAAATTGTGTTATCAAGAAAAGAATGTTGCCCAAATTGTTTGATTGCCATTTGTGCAGTTATCACAAAACAACTCAAATAGAGGGGAAAGTTTTGCACTCGCCGTTGACATTTTTACTACGACATGATATAATCATATACTACATAGTTGTGTAAATGTGGCACAACAAAATTATAGCACAAGGAGAATCGCTATGAAAAAAATAATAGCCTTGTTGCTGGCGGCGCTCATGGTTTTGTCCATGTTCGCGATGGTAGCATGCCAACCCAGCGACGACCCCAATCCCCCTGTATGCACGACGCACGTAGATGCCAACACGGATGGCAAATGCGACAATTGCGGCACGTCAATACAAAAGCCTGAATGCCAGACGCATGAGGATGCCGATGAAGATGGCAAGTGCGACAATTGCGGTGCTGCGGTTGAGAATTCCGGCGTAAACTCTGAAGATCAGGAAAAGGTCGATGAGGCCATCGAAAAGATCGAAAAGATCGAAGAGGTTACGAAGGATAACTACACCAAGAAAAAGAACACCATTAAGACAGCAAGAAGTAAGTATGACAAGCTGACGGACGAGCAGAAGGCAATGGTTCCTGCGGAAATCGTTAAAATGCTGACCGATGCAGAGGCTGCTTATGCAGCGTTTGTTGCCGCTGCAGATAAGGCAGAAGCGTTGACTATCAATAAACTGATTACAGCTACTCCCACCGTTGACGGTCAGATCAACATCGAGTACTTCATGGGTGCTTCGCTGACGGTAACCAATGAAGCCGGTACGAAGGTAACCTTCCGTTTCATGCTGGATAAGGATTATCTGTACATTATTGAAGATCGTAAGGATGCAATGCTTGTTATCCCCAGCGATTATAACAAGGCCGATGGTGATAATTCTATCATCTATTTTACCAAGGATGCCGAACAGGTTGCAGGTCTGTACTGGAATCCTGTCACTGCGGGAACCAACGCTCCCGTATTTGCGTTGTTTGGTGCTGCTGCTGATATGAGCGCTGCCGTTGTTAAGGACTACGAGGGTTCGCTTGTTATTGCGTCTGACGGTAAGGCTTGCGTGGTAGAAGCTAAGATTCCTCTGGCAGACCTCGGTCTGACTAAGGAAGATTTCGAGGATTCTCTGATCGGCGTTACCTTCTGTGCAAACGATGCAGACGGCAACACGGTTACCGAGATGAAGTATGCCGGTGTTGACGCTTGGGATGATTGCCAGCGCTTCTTCACTGCAAAAGCTGAACATGTGAACTTTATCGCAAACGGCACGCCTACCATCGACGGTCGCCTGGACGATATCTACTGGCAGTCCTCTTACGTTGAACTGAGCCAGACCGCATGTAACGATTTCACCGATGCTGACGAAAAGGTTGGCGCAGGTATCAAGGGTGCACCTGAATTGGCAACGCCTGACTTCGAGCTGATGCACTCCACCTTCCGCTTTGCAATTGATGATGAATATTTGTATATTGCAGAGCATCGTTACGACCTCGTTCCCATTTATCAGACGCTCACCTTTAAAGAACCCTATAAGGCAGACGGATCGTTGCTTTGGTTCACAACCGGCGGCAAGGCCACGGTTGGTATTCAGTGGAACCGTGCTACTCTCGACTCCGCCAAGCCGGTGTTGGGACTCTTCTTTAACGATCAGCAAAGAGAAGCAACGCAGATGAATTGGGAATGCGTAGTTAAGAACTGCGGCAGTGAGTTTGAGTACATTATGGAAGCTAAGGTTCCGTTGGCGGATCTCAAACTGACTAAGGATGAGTTTGAATCTAACGCGGTTGGCTTTACCTTCTGTACCGTTGACATTATCAATCCTCAGTACGACGTTGCCAACTTTGACTGGGCAAATAACGGTTATCAGCTGCAGTACATCGGTGTTAACTTCTGGGCATCGGCTCCCAAGATGATGATCAATCCCAACGGTGCTGACGTTGGTTACGTCCCCGAGGTTGGCGAATACGATCCTGCATATGATCTGGAAGATCCCGGAGAGATTGAAATACCCTTCGATACCGTTCCGATCGATCCCGAAACCGGTTTCCTGACGACGGAATACAGATACACGCAGTATGCTCGTTGGTACTCTGATATGAAGAAGGAAGAATACCTCTTCAACAAGGCAGAGCCTGATGTATTTGAAGGTATGATTATTGATACCTCGAATAAGAATACAGGCGTAGGCATCTTTACCGACGATGACAGACAGTACGTTATGAAGATCGACCTGAATAAGTATAAGGATGCCATCATCGTACTTGAGCTTGCCCAGAACTATGACGTTCGTGTATCTACGGATGCAGCGATCGAGTCGCTTGAAGCAGGCGAAATGTATGAGTTCTCGGGTTGGACTAAGGTTCAGGACTATGTAGAAGTGAACGGCGAGCGTACCCAGAGCGGTAGCTTGCACCACGCCATTGCTATCGAGTCCAGTGCCTTTGCCGGCAGCGATGATTACCTGTATATCCGTATCGGTAACTGTGGTAACGAAGGCAGCCATGGCGGTAGTTGCTATAACTTCTCCATTTACTACAAGGAATAAATTTGGTGATATCAAGCAAGGGGGCGTCCCACGGGATGTCCCTTTGCTTATTAAACTTATAGAAAGGAAAGATATCAATGAGAGCATATGAAAGACTTTTGAACTACGTTGCTATTCCAACGCAGAGCAGTGAGACAAGCGATACAACGCCATCTACCAAAGAACAATGGGATCTGGCCAACTACTTGGTTGACGAACTGCATAATCTGGGCATTGCGAATGCTTCGGTAGATGAAAACTGCTATGTATATGCGACGATTCCCGCAACGCAAGGTATGGAAAAGGCAACGGCCATAGGCTTCATTGCCCATATGGATACTGCTCCCGATTTTGCCGGCGCACCTGTTTGTCCGCAGGTGATCGTAGATTACGATGGTACTGACGTGATGTTGGGGGAGAGTGGTCGGGTCTTGCGTGTCAGCGATTTCCCCCACTTGCCCAAACTGGCGGGGCGCACACTGATTACGACGGACGGAAAAACGTTACTCGGCGCCGATGATAAGGCAGGAGTGGCAGAGATCATGACGTTTGCCGAGCAAGTGCTGAAGAACGAACAACCGCACGGTAAGATTTGTATCGCATTTACTCCCGATGAGGAAATCGGGCAGGGGGCAGATGCATTTGACGTTGCTCGCTTTGGCGCACAGTTTGCTTTTACGGTCGATGGCGGTGCCGAAGGCGAGATCGAATACGAAAACTTTAATGCTGCAGGGGCAAAATTTATCATTCACGGTGTCAATGTGCATCCGGGAAGTGCCAAGGATATGATGAAAAATGCTGCTCTGATCGGCTGTGAGCTGCAAAATCTATTGCCGCCGGATGAAATCCCGTCTAAAACGGAAGGATACGAGGGCTTTTATCACTTGACTGATATGCAGGGTAATGTTGAGAAGTGCATACTTTCTTATATTATACGCGATCACGATGCCGTTCAATATGAAAAGCGCCTTGCTGTTTTGCACGATGTAGCAGCCAAAATCAATGAAGCATACGGCGAGGGAACGGTAGAACTGACTATCCGCGAGCAGTACAGAAATATGGCGGATATGATCAAACCCTGCTACCATCTGGTTGAAAATGCGATGGCTGCGGCGCAAGAGGCGGGCATTGATCCCAAACTTGTTCCCATCCGTGGCGGTACGGATGGCGCAAGACTATCGTTTATGGGTTTGCCGTGTCCCAATCTTGGAACAGGCGGCTATGCCTTCCACGGTCCTTTTGAGCATATCACAGCCGAAGGTATGGATGCCGTTGTGGTAATGTTGCACGCTATCGTGGCGCGCTACGCGAAATAAAAAGTGAAAGAAAGGTACCGCTATTGGTATCTTTCTTTTTCGATTCGACGGTTGACACAGCAAGGAGAGTGTGGTATAATATTACATTATTAGATTAATGACCTGCACGCAATGTACAGAAAAGGAGTTATCATGGCAAAAAATAATTTGGTCACACCGCGCACACTGGCAGGCTTTATGGAGCTTTTGCCGCGCGAGCAGTTGGCCTTTGAACGGATGCGCCGCGCGCTAGAGGATGTATACCGTCTGTATGGCTTTTATCCTTTGGACACCCAGGTGCTTGAATATTCTGAAATTCTCTTCGCCAAGGCAGGCGGTGAAACGGAAAAACAGGTGTATCGCTTTACTAAAGGCGATACCGATCTGGCAATGCGTTTCGATCTGACTGTTCCGTTGGCAAAATACGTAGCGAAGAACGCAGGCGAGCTGACGTTTCCTTTCCGTCGTTATCAGATCGGTAAGGTCTATCGTGGCGAGCGAGCTCAAAAGGGACGCTTCCGTGAGTTCTATCAGTCAGACATTGACATTATCGGTGACGGCAGTTTGAGTATTGAAAACGATGCGGAGATTCCAGCTATCATTTATTCGCTGTTCAAGCGTCTCGGCCTTGAAAATTTCACCATTCGTGTGAATAACCGCAAGATTTTGTCGGGCTTCTACGATGTATTGGGACTGAAGGACCAGGCAGAGAACATCATGCGTACCGTGGACAAGATCGAAAAGATCGGTGAGCAAAAAGTACGTGCCGAGCTGACCGAGACGTTTGGTGTGTCGGATGAAGCGGCTCGGAAGATCACGAGCTTTATTGCACTTCGTGGTAGCAACAACGAGATTATCGCCGCGCTTCGCTCCATGGCAGGGGAGAACGAGTTGTTCCTTACGGGTATCGAAGAGTTGGAAACGGTATGTCGTGCTATCGTGGCATTCGGTGTTCCCGAAACCAATTTCCGCATCGATCTGTCGATCGCCCGCGGTTTGGACTATTATACGGGCACAGTTTATGAAACCACCTTCAATAAGCATCCCGAAATCGGTAGCGTTTGTTCTGGTGGACGTTATGATAACCTCGCGGGCTTTTATACAGATCGTCAGCTGCCCGGCGTTGGCATTTCCATCGGCTTGACCCGCCTGTTCTATATCCTCAATGAAATGGACTACCTCAATCGTGACGCCGACGCACCTGCCGACGTGCTGGTTCTGCCCATGACGGAGGATTTTGAAGCCGCGATCCGCACCGCTGCCGCATTGCGCGAGGCAGGCATCCGCACCCAGATCTACACCGAGAAAAAGAAGTTCAAGGCAAAGATCGGATACGCGGATAAGTTGGGCATTCCGTTCGCTCTTTTCCTTGGTGAGGACGAGATCAACGCAGGAACGGTTACCGTTAAGAACATGACGACGGGCGAGCAGACGACCGCACCGCTGTCCGACCTGATCTCGGGTATCCTTGCTGAAATCCGCAAATTTGACGCGCTGACCGTTATCAAAACGGCAGAAACCAACGCATAAACAAACCGCCGCTGACATTGTCAGTGGCGGTTTTCTTGTCTGTTATTCATCTTCCCACGCGACATCCAACGCGTGTCTAATCGTGCTCATGTCATACCCTTGACGCAAAAGATAGGCAATCAGCTTTTGTTTTTCTTTTATGTCATCGGGGGGAGTTGCAGATTTGCAGCGCGCGATGCTTGCGCAACGTGTTTCATCATCGATGTCACCCAGCTCGTCAAGTGCAGTTTGTATCGCTTCGCCACCATATCCTCGTTGACGAAGATACATATCAATGCGGCGTCGCCCCCATCCCTTGGCAAGACAACGCTCAGCTTCACGGCAAGCATCGTTTTGCTCACGCAAATATCCACGCGAGCACAGCAGGGCAACTGCTTTCTCTGCCGTCGCAGCATCAAATCCGCGCTGGCGCAGCTTGAGTGTTAGTGCTTGCGCCGAATTGGCACCGTAAGCCAAAATGGTCAGCGCGCGGGTATAGGCGGCAGAGAGCTGCGCCGCCTGCTCGATCTCCTCTAGCTTTTCCCGGGAAATGATGCCGCGGCGCACACCGAGCGCGTTCAATAGCTCGGTTTGAACGGTATAGCGGCGCACCTCGGTCAGATTACGCAGAGTGTCCGTCAGCTCAATGCCAACGCAAATGGCCTCGCCCGTCGTTTGGGCACGCAGATAGCGCACGGTTATTACAAAGGGAGAATCGGGGACGCTGGGGGAAGACAAGTCTTCCATGCGGAGGACTTGCTCTTTGCTGTTAATTTCAATCATAGGCGCGTTTCAACGATCAATCGTCAATGCCGAGATCGTCGTCCTTGAGCATCTGGATGTCGAAATCGTCGTCGCCTTCGATGTCGGATTCCATAGCTTCGGTGATCATGTCCGAGGTCTGCTCACTCATGGCGCGGATCTTGTCCTCGATCTCCTTGGCAAGCGCAGGATTGGTTTCCAGCGCTTTGCGGGCATTCTCGCGGCCTTGACCAAGACGTTCGCCCTGATAGGAGAACCACGAGCCGCTCTTCTGAATCAAATCAAGTGCGACGGCAAAATCCAATACCTCGCTGGTGTGCGAGATGCCCTTGCCATAGATCAGATCAAACTCTGCAACGCGGAAGGGGGGAGCTACCTTGTTTTTGACGACCTTACACTTGACATGGTTACCATATGCGTTGCCGCCTTCTTTGAGCTGTTCACCCTTGCGGACGTCAATACGAACCGAAGAGAAGAACTTGAGTGCACGGCCACCGGGAGTCGTCTCAGGATTACCGTAGATTACGCCCACCTTCTCGCGCAGCTGGTTAATAAAAATAACGATGGCATTGGTACGCGAAATGACCGAACTGAGCTTTCTCATCGCTTGGGACATCAGTCTCGCTTGAACGCCAACAGTCGACGCGCCCATATCGCCCTCAATTTCCTGACGAGGAACGAGTGCGGCAACCGAGTCAACGACAACAACGTCAATCGCGCCTGTGCGAACGAGTGCTTCGGTGATTTCCAGCGCGTCCTCACCGCAGTCGGGCTGGGAAACGAGCAGGGAATCGGTATTAACCCCAAGCGCCTTAGCGTATACGGGATCCAGTGCGTGCTCGGCGTCGATGAAGGCCGCCTCACCGCCTGCTTTTTGTGCCTCGGCAATGATGTGCAGGGCAACGGTCGTTTTACCCGAGGATTCGGGGCCATAGATCTCAATAATACGTCCGCGCGGAACACCGCCGATACCCAACGCCAGGTCAAGGGAAAGAGAGCCCGTAGGAATGGCCTGAACCTCCATCTGTGTGTTTTCGCCCAGCTTCATGATCGTGCCCGCGCCAAAATCGCGCTCGATCTTCTGCATGGCGGTCTTGATGGCCTTGGCGCGCTCTTCTTTATCGGAAACCATAGATACGACGGGAACGTTCGTTTTTTTCGTGCTCTTCATAATCAATCAATCCTTTCGATCCTTTGCGGAAAGCCGCTTTTCTTTTTCTGGACTTATTATACACCTTTTTTTATCGTATGTCAATAGGAAAATTCCAAAAATAGAAAAATAATTCAAAAATATTTTTGCGAAAACGAAGAAATGCCAAAAATAATTCCGATTTTAGAAATCGATACACTTGCAATAGTCTTGCGAGAATCTATTGACAGACGAGGGTGTCTGATTTATAATAAAGGTGAGGACAAATCGGAGGATAATATATGAAAAAGAAGCTTTTGATCGTTTTGGCAGCTATCGTCCTGGTAATCGGGACATCCATTTCCGTTTTTTACTATTATCATCCTACGTATTATACCTACAACGATAGATTCGTGATTGGCAGTACCCCGGAGCAGATCGTAGAGCGATACGGTGAGTTTCATAACGTGTGGTATGACACGATGGGCAACGTGTCGGGCGCGACTTATATGATTCATGACAACACGCCTGAATGGATCATGAGCTATGACGATTCTTTGTGGTATGATATCGATTTCGATGACGGAATCGCTGTTAGCGTCCGGCTGCGCGAGGGTTGGATCGGCGGCTGATTTTGTTGCCGTTCCAGTTGCGGTTTGCACTGTCACTTGACAAACCTTCATTCGCGTGCTATAATATCACGGTAGGTTCGCTGAACGGTCGCGCCGTATGGTGCCGAAAGGTAGTACGGTGAGGAAAGTCCGGGCTTCCAAGGGCAGGATAGCTGATAACGTCAGCCGCGGGTAACCGCCGGGAAAGTGCAACAGAAATAAACCGCCCGTAAGGGTAAGGATGGAAAGGCGAGGTAAGAGCTCACCCACTTGTATGGTAACATACATTTGCTGTAAACCCTATCCGAAGCAACACCGCATGGGGATCGTTTGCCCGACACATATCCCCGGGTGGCACCGCGAGCAATCGCGCGGAGGCTGTCGGTGACGACAGTCACAGATTGATGACCGTTTTCAACAGAACCCGGCTTACAGGCGGACCTACAAAAAAACACTGCGGAGTGATCCGCAGTGTTTTTCTTTATGAATGCTTTTTCATTTCCATGTAAGGCAGAACGTCAAATCCATTCTTTTTATACACGTGAACGGCACGCTCGTTTTCTTCTTCGACCTCAAGTCGGAGCAGATGATCAGGATAAGTTTTCTCTATGAAGCTGAAAAAGGCAGAACCGATGCCAAGACCGCGATAATCGGGCAAAAGATACAAATCCTCGATCCAGATGCAAGGCTTGCCAAACTCAGTCGAAAAGCTCTTGGCGATCATGCCATAGCCAAGAAGACCTTGCTTACTTTCAAACACAAAGCCCTCGGCGTAAGGCGAGTCGCTAACGCAGGCCGTTACGTCGTTTTGGAATATTTCTTCTGACCCGTTGGTGAACACGGCAGGAGAGGCGTAAAAAGTGCGCATCATGTCAATCACGACATCCGTATCAGCTACGGTCATGCGTCGAATGGTGTAGTTCATGTTCTTACCCCATACGTGCGACCAGAACAGTCATATCTCCGGCCAGCACGACCTCGCCAAGGCCTGCGGGCAGATAATAGCCGTCAGCGCGTGCAACATTGAAGTTATCGCCGTTTGCCGTAATTGTACCGTTGCCGTCAAGACAAAGCAGGAACGCAAAGGAGCGCTCGTCGACCGTCAGCGCGGTAGGGGCAGATACCGTCAGTTTATCCGTCTTGAAATAACGACAATGAGATAGCGTTTGCTCGCTTACCGCACCGCCCTCGTAGCGGATGGCGTTGACCTCATCCTCGGTAAAGGGAACGGTCACGTCCAGCGCCTTGTCCACGTGCAATTCACGCAGCGAGCCGTCCGCACCGCGGCGCTCGTAGTCGTAAACGCGGTAGGTCAAATCGCAATTCTGCTGGATCTCGGCAATCAGAATGCCGGCACCGATGGCGTGCAGCATACCCGAGGGGATAAAATAGGTCTCGCCAGCGTGAACGGGACAATGATGCATGGTGTCAGCCAGCTTGCCCTCGCGAACCGCCGAGCGGAACTCCTCAGCGCTCATACCGTCCTTCAAACCATATATGATCTCAGCCCCCTCGTCGGCCTCAACGATGTACCACATCTCCGTCTTGCCGCGATCATTTTCCACCCGAGCGGCATAGTCGTCGTTGGGGTGAACCTGAACGGACAGCTTGTCGCAAGCGTCGATCAGCTTGATCAGCAAAGGGAAGTCACCGCCCGCATACGCGGTGCCGATGACAGAAGGACCAAACTCGTCTATGTACTGTCGCATGGTTTTGCCGGCCAGCTCGCCGTTTTGAATGACGCTCATTTCTTTTGCGCGGACGCTGAGCATCCAGGCCTCGCCCACCGTGTCGGCTTCAGCACGCATGCCCCAACCGTCAAGCAAGCGGCGGCCGCCCCACAAGGGAGATTTGGTAATATAGGATAATTTGAGAGGATATAAATATTTCATGTGCAAAATTCCTTTCGCTATTTGCGTTTTTGGATAAAAACATTATACCACGCTCCTGCTTTTTTGTCAATCGCGATCGTGATCTCTGTCGCCACTCTTCCTGTTTTATCCATGCTTGGCAGACAATAATGCCGAAAAACTATGTGTGAAACTCAAATAATCGTTGTAAAGTTGAAGAAAAATCAAAAAATTCAAAGTATTATCATGATAGAAGCTGTTGTATAAAACATTATGACAATTGGAATAGATTGCATTTGATATCAGAATATATAGGAAATTCTTGACAAATTAACAAAAACAAACTATAATAATAATGGAAAAAAGGCAAGTTGGAGGTGTTATGATGAATATCATTCCCAAACAACGGTTCAACCTGTCGCAAAATGGTTTTCGGTGTCGGTTTCAATGGAAAAGAGGGCAACTGAACATTGTTTGATAAGAGCGTATAGGTAGAACTGCCTTGACAGGATATCTGTGCGCTTTTTTGATTTTGATATTTTATGAAAGAGGTGAGCTATATGAATAAAATAATTTCGATGATACTGCTATGTGTCCTGCTCCTTGTGTGCTTTTTGGGGTGTTCCACTCCAAAAGCCCCGGCGGATGTGAACGATCCCAATGACGAGATCGACTCAACGCCAAATGATAACGAAAACGAGAAAAATCCCGATAATGAGATTGATTCAACGCCCGATAATAATGAGAGCGAAAAGAATCCCGACAACGAGATCGATCCAACGCCAGATGATAATCAAAGCGAAAAGAATCCCGCTAACGAGGTCGATCCAACCCCCGACGATAATGAAGGCGAAAAAGAACCCGATACCGAGGTCGATTCAACGCCCGACAACAATGAGGGGGAGAAAAACCCCGACAATGAGATCGAATTACCGCACCATTTTCATGGCGAGAAAGATCCCGCGAACAACAATGCCGGAAATAATATAGATGAGGCGGCGTTAAAAGCAATATTTGAGCAATTAAGAGCTGATGCTGATGCAAATGCTAAATTGGAATTTTGGGTTGAATATGAGCAAATTTATTATGAACTCAAAAATTCAGACGAATATGATAATTGCGAATGGTTAGAGTCTGGTTTTATCGTCGTTGTTAGTTGTTGTTATGATTGTGCGGCTAATGAAGATTGGTATCAGCAATGTTCGACAACTGATATAAAGTCACTAAATGAGGCTTTTTATCAACAATATGGTGCAGATATCACAAATGGTCAGTATTCCAATATATCGTTTTCCTCCGGAATGTTCTTACGCTATTCATCGCTAGATGCTTTTATTAGTGATTATGACGCTATAAAAGCTTTACTCGAATTAGGATATGTTAAACTGATAGACATTGGATATAACTACGGTCTTCCCATATGTTATTTTATGGAGTGATGATTATTTGCACCAAAGTGAAAGGGTGCCGCTTCGGTGGCACCCTTCGTGTATTGTGTTATCTTTCTTTTTTCATGGATTTGACAAAATCCATTGATTTTTTCGATGATATATGATACAATACTGTTTGTATCGCATCATTTTTCGGAAAGGAGAGCCCCATGGGAAGATCAACCAAACATATCTATCCGATGCTTTGCCTGATCGTCGTGCTGGCGGGCGTGTTGGCGGTGTTTCATCTCAACCCTTCGATCGTGCAGAGCTTGCCCTGGCTCTCGCCCGATGATCCGCCCTCTGTTGAGCAGCCAGACAATCCTCCCGAGCAGCAACCTCCCGAAAACAATCCCTCCGAGCAAAATCCTCCTGAGGAGAATCCACCCGAAAACACGCCTCCGGAAAATACCCCTCCCGAGCAAAATCCTCCCGAGCAAGATCCGCCCGAACAGCCGACACCGCCCAAGAGCATTGTTACGCTGACGGGGTACTATTATACTTACAATAATATGAAAAGCGATTTGGCCGAGCTGACAGAGCGGTATCCCGATATCATGTCCTACCGTTCTTACGGCATTTCCGCCGATGGGCGTGAGTTATATGCCGCCACATTGGGCAATCCCGATGCGAAAAAGCAGGTCATCGTCACGGCGGGGATGCATTCGCGCGAATACGTCAATACCTTTGTGGTGATGCGTCAATTGGAGTACTATCTTGAGAATTATCATACGGCGGTATATAACGGATATCTGCTGCGCGATCTGTTTGATGAGGTCTGCTTTGTTATTGTTCCCATGACCAATCCCGACGGTATTACGCTGGCACAGGAGGGAATTGACGCCATACGCAGTGAAAATCTCCGACAGACCGTCCTCGGTATATGTGGCACGACGAATATCAAGACGCTCAACGATTATCTCAATACGTATTGGAAGAGCAATGCGCGCGGTGTAGACATCAACCGAAATTTTGATGCACTTTGGAGTGAGCACAACGACACCGTTGGCCGTCCTGCCTCCAAAAATTATAAAGGATTCGCCGCTGTTTCCGAGGTTGAAACTGCCTATTTGGTTGCCCTGACTGAATCATTGATGAACCCCGTAGCCTCAGTCTGCGTCCATTCGCAGGGCGAGATCATCTATTGGCGCTGTTTCCAAGAGGGCGCGCTTGAGGTGGAGAATAAACGTTTGGCCCAGATCGCTCAAAGGGTCACGGGCTATACGATCATCGATGACAATCAGACCGAACCGTCCTATAGCAACTGGACAATTCTTGCTCACGGTATCCCGACCATCACCGTGGAAACGGGACTGGGCGGCTATCCGCAAAATCACGCAACGATGGCGGACGGTATTTATGATCGCAACCGCGATCTTTGGGCTGCTGTCGCCGCAGCTTATGCGGATCTCGCCAAAGGATGATGGCATATATGCTGAATGATTAAGTCGCAGAAGGCAAGCTGGTCTTGCCTTCTGTGACTTTTTGTATAATTTGCATAAAAATATCTTTTTCGTTTTGATGAAAGTGACGGTGTTGAACAAAATACAGCAATATTTGTCCGAAATATGCCTAAAAATGACTTGAAAGACAGCGGAATATGTCTTAAAATATCAGTGTGGTATAAGGTTGAATTTCATTTTTTATATAAATTCAAGGAGGTTTTGCTATGTCTTTACCTGTTGCAGTTCAAATCTATTCCGTTCGCGATGATGCCGCACGTGATCTGCGCGGTACGCTGGAGGCCATTAAAAAAATGGGATATGACGGGGTCGAATTTGCAGGGCTTTACGGCTATACACCGTCGGATATCAAGGCGATGTGCGAAGAAATTGGTCTGGTTCCGATTTCCGCACACGTTCCATACGTCGATATGGTGGCAGATGCTAAGGGCGTGCTGTCGCAGTATGCCGAGATCGGCTGTCGCTACATTGCTGTTCCTTATTTGATGCCTGAGCATCGTCCTGATAGTGAGGGGTTTCCGCAGGTTGTTGAAAATATCGGTAAGATCGCTCAAGTTGCCAAGGAGCTTGGCATCCAGTTGCTGTATCATAACCACGATTTTGAATTTATCAAGCTGGATGGTAAGTACGCGCTTGAGGTGCTGTACGATACCGTACCTGCCGATCTGCTTCAAACGGAGTTGGATACCTGTTGGGTCAACGTTGGCGGCGAAGAGCCCGCGGCATATATCCGCAAGTTCAGCGGACGCGCTCCCGTCGTTCATCTCAAGGACTTTTACGGTGAGAGATCCGATGATATGTACGAGCTGATCGGTATTGAGAAAAAGACGCCCACGCGTCCCAGCGGCTTTGAGTTCCGCCCCATAGGAAGCGGCGTTCAGAATTTCCCTGAGATCCTGCGTGCCTCCGAGGAGGCGGGTGCCCTTTGGGTGGTTGTTGAGCAGGATAATCCCAGCATGGGCTTGACCCCGATGCAATGCATCGAAAAGAGCAGAGAATATCTGCGCACACTGGGATATTGATTGAAATTTCTTTGTAACTCATACAAAACTTAAAAATTAAAGGAGACAAGAACTATGGCTGAAAAAATGGATGCTAATCTCGATTACAACAACGGTCAGAAGGACGAAGCTGTAATCGACACCAACAGAAAGCTCAGAGTAGGTATTATCGGTACGGGTTGGATCGCAGACTCGCACATCGCTTCCTACAAGAGAATGCCCGACGTAGAGATCGTTGCAGGCTGCGACCTGATCCCCGGCAAGGCTGCCGCCTTCTTCAAGAAGCACGGCATGGAGGGCGTTAAGACCGAGTACGCGTCTCACAAGGAAATGCTGGACGACGAGAGTCTGAAGCTCGACGCCGTTTCCGTTTGCACCTACAACCGTCAGCATGCCATCCCTTCCATTTACGCATTGGAGAAGGGTGTCAATGTCATGCTCGAAAAGCCCTTCACCGTAACGCTGGATGAGGCCATTGAGGTCATGAAGGCTGAAAAGAAGAGCGGCAAGGTACTGTCTATCGGCTTCCAGCCCAGACTTGACGCCAATATGCAAATGATCAAAAAGATCGTTGAATCTGGCGAGCTGGGTCAGGTTTATTACATTCAGACGGGCGGCGGCCGCCGTCGCGGTATCCCCACGCCGTTCGGTACTTCCTTCATTGAAGATAAGACTGCAGGCCTTGGCGCACTGGCAGATATTGGTTGCTACTCGTTGGATATGGTGCTCAATGCCATCGGCTATCCGAAGCCCTTGACCGTTACGGGATATAAGTCCGATTTCTTTGGCAAGGATCCTAACTACGTTGGCTATGGTGCACATCATGAGTATGCAGATGTGTTCGGTGTTGACGACTTTGCTGCAGCCTTCGTTCGTTTGGAGGGCGGAATTATTTTGGACTTCCGCATTGCTTGGGCAATGAATATTGACACTCCCGGTGACACTATCATTCTTGGTACCAAGGGCGGTCTGCGCATCCCCTCGACCGACTGCTGGAACGGCACCGTCGGCGGTCCCATGAAGATCTATCACGAGGTTTGCGGCCAGCAGACCATCACCGAGATTCCGATCATCAACGATGGCGGTCCTTCGCTGTTTGACCGCAAGATCCGTTCCTTCCTGGACGCTTGTAAGAACGGCACGCCCGCACCCGTTCCGTCTTCGCAGATCATCTACAACCAGGCAATTCTGGATGGTATCGCAAAATCTGCAGAGCTTGGTCGTGAGGTCGAGATTTCCGTTCCCGAAATCTGATTTTTCTGTATGTTTTGAATCCCCGTACTTCGTTGAAGTACGGGGATTTCTTTTTGTTGTATATATTGTATAAAATGTGATTTTGAAATTTGTGTAAACGGAATATTGACATATTAACAATGGCGTGATATAATATTAACAAGTCAAGTGAACGTAAAACGCAAATAGAAGAGCGCAAGCAAAGGAAGGGGGATTGATTTCTGCGTTCGCTCGTTTTGGATTTGCTGAAATGTCCATGAATGTGCTTATTTCCGCACAAAAAAAGAGAGGAGAATGATATCTATGCGTAAATTGTATGTCAAAAAGCTGTGTTCCATTGCAATTATGTCGCTTGTATTTTTGGGGATTTACTTCCTTGCGACGTTTTTGCTCCAAAGCTTCGTGAATTTTATTGAGAGCAACCTGCTCAAAGCCTTGATATTCCTTGCTATCCCGGCGATCTTCGTTGTTATTCGCATTTATCGCCGCAGACTCGAAAACGCGGAACTAAGACGTACATATCTGAACAGTATCGCCGATACAGAGGTGACTTGGAAAAGTCAGATCAAACACATTTGGAAATTTGCGGATTTTCGAGCGGAGATCTCGGCGTTTGCTACGGTACTGCTACTCATTCTTTCGATCGTCTTCATTGCAGGAGGCGCAAAGGGATATTTTTGGACGAATATGCTGTCCCTTGCTATATCCTTTGTTATATTTGAAGGGATCTACATTATTATCGATATGATTTGCTGGCTGGCAGTTCATAAAATATGGTTCAAGGAAAAATTATAAATCACACTAATATAAATTAACACAGATGGGGAGGCATCATCATGACTACTAAAAGCGCTACACTTTATCAAAATCTTGAAAACAACATCAGCAGGGTGCTTTTTGGCAAGCAAAAGACCATTCGCCTGATGCTGTGTTCCTTGCTCGCGGGCGGACACATTTTGCTCGAGGATGTTCCCGGTACGGGAAAGACAAGTATGGTGCGTGCCCTTGCCGCATCGATCGATGCACAGGATAAGCGGGTGCAGTTTACGCCGGATCTGTTGCCATCCGACATTACGGGCATCAATTTTTACCGTCAGCAGACGGGCGATTTTGTTCTGCGCCGCGGGCCTATCTTTACCAATCTGTTTTTGGCGGATGAGATCAACCGCGCCACTCCCCGCACACAAGCGGCATTGCTGGAATGTATGGAGGAGCGTCAAGCGACCATCGATGGCGACACCTTACCGCTGCCCGAGGTGTTTATGGTGCTGGCAACCATGAACCCCATCGAATTTCAGGGAACGTTTCCGCTTCCCGAAGCACAGGTCGATCGCTTTATGATGAAATTGCATCCAGGATATCCCGACGAGGCGGACGAAAAGCGCATTGTCGAGCAAACATGCCAAGGAAGTGCGCTCGCGGCATTGACTCCTGTGGCAATACCCGAGGATGTCATTGCCGCGCGCGAGGAGATCGCGCATGTTCAAGTCAGCGAGGCCATCCGCGATTATATTGTACGTATTGTGCGAGCCACAAGAGAAAGCGATAAGGTAAAGCTGGGAGTCAGCCCTCGCGGAACCGTCGCACTCACCCGTGCCTCTCGTGCTCTGGCGGCTATGATGGGACGCGATTTTGTTATTCCCGATGACGTCAACGAGCTGGCTGTTCCCGTGTTGTCGCATCGTATTATGTCGCAATCGCAAAGCAGCATTCATCTCAGCGGTTCCAATGAGGCCATTATTGAATATCTCCTTTCAAAAATCCCCGCACCTTTGCAGTGACGAGCGGTCGATCATAATAGGAAAGGAGGGAGCTTATGCATTGGATTGCCTTGTTAATGGCGATCGCCGTTACCATCACCTGCCTTGAGATGCGACGTAAAATGAAAAAAGAAACCAAGCAGGCATTGAAATATCATTTTGAATTCAGCACAGATGAACTGTTTGAGGGAGAATATTTTTATCTTATTCAGCAGATCACCAATGAGAGCGACGAATCGATTTCGTTTCTCAAAACTGAAACGCTCATGCCCGAGGGGCTCAAAATCGTGCTGATCGAGGATGGTCAGCTGTACTCGGGCAACGATACGGAATGTTTTTCGGTGCAAAGCGTATTTACCATGCAAGCGCACGCAAGCATTCGTCGCAAATGGCGTGTTTTGGCAACTAAGCGTGGCGTCTATACGGCAGACACTGTGCAGATGATTGCCATTTATAACGATCCCCTCGGCATGATGGCGACCTCATATCGCCTTGAGCCCGAGAGTGCTGGTCACGGACATCTTGTTGTCCTGCCTCGTGTCAAAGAATGGATCACCCATATGGCACTCAGCCCGACTTACGCAGGCGAGCGCATTCTGCCGCGCGGATTGATCCACGATCCCATGGCATTTTGCGGTGTACGAGACTACGAGATGCGCGATCCGCTCAATACCATCGATTGGAAGCAGTCGGCTCGCCTGGGACGCACCGTCGTGCGTGAGACCGAATATCAATATAACGACAGCTATAATATCGTCTTGAATATGCAATCGGCGATTATTGAGAAAAATCCACCCGAGATCAGCACGCCGCAGTATATTGAGGACTGCATTTCGGTCTGCGCCTCGCTCCTCGATAGCGCAGTTCGACGCGATATTCCCGTTGCGCTGATCGCCAACGTGCCGACTGTCGAGCATTATGGTCATCCCTTGTCCGAGGAGGACGAGGCAGGGAGGCAGATCTTTTGCAGTGAGGAATACCGCCGTCAGGCGCAGGTCATCCGCGCCTATCGTATGTTGGCCGCATTGCCCATGCAAATGACAATTCCCATCGAACACTTGCTGGATGATATGATCACTCGCCCGCATTATTATGCCCGTGGTGGCAATATCGTTCTGGTTACCTCGTTTTTGAACGATCGAATGCTCGGTTTCCATAAAGCCATGCGCGAGCGGGGCATTCAGGTTATCTTCTTCGTGGCAACGACCAATAATAATGCCATCGAAATTCCAAGTGACGTGCCCGTCTATTTCCGCGTTACACAGTGGATAGGAGGTGTTGGCCATGCGTCGTAACACTGCAAACGATATCCACTGGATGCGGCGATATAAAACCATCGCCGTAGTTGGCATGACTGCGGTCATTGCTACTGTTATGGAGTGGCTGACTCTGTTTGCTGCAGGGAATGCCTCTGCGTATTTGACAATTCTGTTTTGTCCCATCGGCATCGGAACGGGATACCTGGTTGAGCATATTGCGCTTCGCATAACTCGCACGAAAGAATCGGATGAGATCGATTTTTCCTATGAAAGCAAAATCAAAATTCCGCGCAAGCTGACCTTTGTTTGTTGGCTAATTACTACCGTGCTTATGGTTTTGATGGCCTTCGCCGTGGTGACGCTGATCAATCTACTTCGCATACGTCTGATCGGTACACCCTTGGAGCACAAGGTGCTCATTGCGTATCAGATTCTGCTAGGCGCGATACTCACCATTGCAGGATGCATCGGCTGTTATCTTCGTCCTTGCGCCTTTTATCAGATCGTGGGACTTCGTTCGCTGATCGAATGTGTGGCGGTGTTTACCTTTGTCGGTGCGATACAGTCGATCTACGGCGCATCTCAAACGGTCAGTTGGTTCTTTGTCAGTTGTATCGTTGTATATATGCTGTGCGTTGCGATCATTATGAACCAGATGTATGTCATTCAGCCGTCCTATTTTTCGCCTACCTGCCATGCGACGGACGAACTGCGCTACGCAGGGCTTAAGGCGGTACTTGGTATGTTTGGTAGTTGTCTGAAATATCTGTGGTTGCTTGTTGCAGGTATGTCATTACTCGTTTTTCCGTGGCGCGTTATTACCTGTGGCGCGCAAGCGGATGCCTTTTCCTGGATATTCGCTTTTCCGTTTGTGTCTCGTCCTGTGATCAATCTAACCGTCTTTGTTTGCGCACTGATCACCTTGATCGCTTTTATCGCTTACGTTTGTTTGCGTGCAAAAGACCCTGACATTGACCGCTATTTGTCCAAGATTAAGGAGTTCTTCCGCCGCGTCTGGCTGAGCATTCGCCTTTTGGTGGTATCCGCACCGAGCGAATTGCGTCACCTGCGCAAGACCAAGCCCAAGACAGAGCAGGAGGACACGCGTCAGATCCAAACAGTCTATGAGGATACGGTCATCCTGCGTCCTCGCAGAGCGCAAAGGGAAGAGGTCGTTCGTTACAGCACTTTTTCCCGCCGACTGCTGTCTCTGCCCGATGCTAAGGCGCAATATTGTTACGCCTACCGCACGCTGGTCGCCTGCCTGATCCGAAAATACATTGGCATTGACGCGCATACCACGCCCCAAGAGATTGCTCAGATCGTCAAAAACCGCACCAATATCCATGATATTGACCGCATCACCGCGCTTTTCTATGCCTCGGCCTACGCGCCCGAGGCACCCGCCCCCACCGTAAACGAGTTAGTCGCGCTGTGCGAGATCGTTCGAGCGGAGCTGGAGCGGGAACGCAAAGCAAACCGATGAGAAAGGGAAGATATTATGTTAAATTCCGACCAAGTTGCAAAATCGATCGTCGAGATCAATCGAAAGAAATATATTGTTTCGCTGATCAAGACCGTGATCTTTTGGGCAGTTGCGCTGACAGCGTTGTACTTTTCGGGCAGAGATAACGATGTTTTCGGTCCTCATACAAGACCGGTTCCTTTTTACAGCGTAGGGCTTTTGCTTGTTCTTATTCCTCTGTTCCGTTATCGGCTCTATCGCGTGTTTACGCGTCCATCCTTTATCGGTGTGGCAGACGTTGGAAAAAACGGCAGTACGATGGCGCAGAGAACGGACATACTCATTGGTATACACGGTGGGCTTGAAAAGGTCGCTATTTATACGCTTTCTGTGATATCGAATCGCAATCGATCGTATCGGTTTATATTTTCCGCGGGTATGCAGTCCAACTATGCTCGCGAATGTATGAAAAAGGGAACGCGTGTCCGTTACGCCTTTGGCGGCCGCTATCCATGGAGCGAAGAAACTGCACCCGAATATCCGTTTTGCCCTAATTGCGGAGCGTTCGGCGCGATAAACGAGACGCATTGCTCGTGCGGGTGTTTGTATTTGAAAGAAGAGATGCAAGACTAAGCGGAATTCCGCAACGGCAGATTGTGTGTTGTGGGCTTTATAAGACTCAAAAAATAGTGATCGTTATTTAGGAGAAAAATGATGAAAAATAACAACAGAGTAGAAAAATATTTCAATCAGAAGAACTTTTCTGTGGCTGAATGGATCTTTTTGGCTGTTGCTATTGTTGCGGGCTTTGTGGCAACCTTCATTTGGGGCGGAGGCCCTATTGGCATGCCGGTGATGTTGATTGGTATCATTGGTTTTACAACTTGCCGCTCGTTCAAGGTGAAAGATGCCGAAGTAGATCGTTTACTTGAAAACATTTTAGAAGAAAAACAAGTCGAGCGTACAGAGAATACGCTTGTAGGATATGATCTTAACCAAACGGTGTTAAAAAAAAGAAAAGATGGCAAAGTGATATCGCCCAAATATTATGTGACCAATATTACTTTTACCTCATCTGAAACTATCCTTCAAGTTAATGTTATCGATCTGATCAGTGCATCGGTTGAAAAGGAACGCTTAACTGTTGACGAGCGAAAGAGCGTAGAAGTGGTGGAAGAGAACATAAAAACACTTGTTGGTCCGAGAAAGATGACTTACATCAAAATAGAAGACAATGACATGCATATTCCCGTTACGCTTACAGATTATCAATCTTCCCAACTAATGGAGAAAATCTGTAGTCGTCATGTAAAAAGTTAAACACTGTGTTGAATCGATATAGGGGGAAAAGAAATGTTAAATTCCGATCAAGTCGCAACATCCATTCTTGCAATTAACCGCAAAAAATATATTGTCTCACTGATCAAAACGGCGATCTTCTACGCCGCTGCGGCCGCCGCTCTCGTTATCACCGCGAAAAGCAGTGACATTCTTCACCCGGCTGTTCGCCCCGTGCCATTTTTTACCGTCGTGCTTCTTTTGCTGCTCAGTCCCATTCTGCGGTATCGACTCTATCGCGTTTTTACACGCCCTTCCTTTGAGGGCATCGTTGAGACAGCCAAAAACAGCAGTGCGCTGGAAACGCGCAAAGAGCTGAACACGGGTGTGGTGGACGTACCCTATGAAATGCGCAAGGTGGAGATTTATTCCATCGGCGTGCGAACCGATCGTGGCCGTCCGCAAAACTTTTCCTTCCCATCGGGCAAGATTTCTGATTACGCCCGCGAATATATGAAAAAGGGAAGCCGCGTCCGTTATGCCTTTGGCGCACGATATCCTTGGAGCGAGGAGATTGCTCCCGATCGCCCGTATTGCCCCAACTGTGGTCATTTCGGCGCGGAGAATGAAACGTATTGCTCGTGTGGGTGTCTGTATTTGAGAGAATCAAACGAAAACAATGAATAAACGAAGACCGCCCGCGAATATTCGCGAGCGGTCTTTACTATTACGTTCTTCTGGCGCGGATCTGTCGGGGCGTTTGCCCGTACAAGCGAGCAAAGCAACGATCAAAATAGGAAACGGACTCAAAGCCACATTCGTGTGCAATTTCAGCGATAGAAAGATCGGATTGTCCCAGCAAAACCACTGCATGACGACAACGTAGCATTTGTATGTAAGCGACCACGCTCATGCCTGTCGATTTGCGGAACAGATGAGCCAAATGACAGCGGCTGATGCCGATGGCGTCGGCGGTTGAAGTCAGCGAAAGCGGCTCGGCCAGATGCTCCTCCATGTGTCGGATGGCCTTTTTGATGTGGCGATTTTTGTAGGACGCATCCGAGGTGGGAGGCGTAGCGATACCACTGGTCTTTTGCAGTATATATGCGAGAATGGAAAGGACGGCAGCGCGAACGGCAACGATATTGGGCGCGCCCGATTGCCATGAAGCTCTCAGCTCGTCCATTTTAGGGATGATAGCAACATCGTGAAAATGTTGAATGAAGTGGCAGGCGTTGGTGTCAACGCCATTTTGCAGGCAGAAGTCGTGGTCGATGATCAGACAATCGTACGAAAAGATAGGGGCGTCATTAGCCGCCGCAGGATCGGCACGAAAGCTGTGCAGACAGTTGGTGTTAACGATCACGGTATCGCCCTCTCGCATGGGAATTTCCTCGCCCTCGTAAAGAACGAAGCCACATCCCGAGCGGACG
>JAFVZV010000156.1 GCA_017507985.1 Clostridia bacterium | reverse complement strand
TGTTCATTCTTTCTCATTCAAGAAAGAACGAACCAAGAAAGTGAACTTAAGGGCTTAATGCCCTTAAGAAACCCGCAAAGCTTTTCGCTTTGGCATATCTGCCGCTCGTGGTGGCAAAACGAAGAGAAACACTTTCCGTAGGGCGGGAGCTTTGCGGTCGCGCTTGCGCGATGTTCGCGTTTAGCGAACAAGCAAACTTGCGATTTCGGCTTGCCGAAATCTGTTTTCTTTCGCCATTTCTTTGTGGAATGACAAAGAAATGGCATCCCTACCAGCACAGCGCGGCGCGAAGCTGTACGCGCGTCCGACTACGAAGTTGTATAGAATTTTGACACCTAAATCCTCTCCGAAAGGACTTTCCTTATGACCCCCGATTCCTACCATTCCCCCTCCGTCGCCGTCGTCGGCGCAGGACACGCCGGTGTCGAAGCGGCACTTGCCACCGCCCGTATGGGCTTTGATACCGTTTTGTTTACTCTCTCGCTTGATGCCATCGCCAATTTGCCCTGCAATCCCTCCATTGGCGGCACGGGCAAAGGACATCTCGTCTTTGAAATCGACGCACTGGGCGGCGAAATGGGACGCGCGGCCGATGCGGTCACGCTTCAAAACCGAACGCTGAACACCGGCAAGGGCGCGGCTGTTCAATCCAAGAGAATCCAGGCGGATCGCCGCCGTTACCATCAATATATGAAGCACGCACTGGAGCATCAGCCCAAGTTGCGCGTCGTACAGGCCGAGGTGGTCGATCTTCTGACCGAGACGGACGAAAACGGTGAGAAGCGCATCGTCGGGCTTTGCACCTCGCTTGGCGAGGTCTGGGCGTGTGAGCGTGCCATTTTGTGCACGGGCACCTATCTTGACTCGCGCATATTCATCGGCAACGTCAATTACCCTTCGGGTCCCGACGGATTTTTGCCCGCACGTGGTCTGTCCGAGGCACTTGTGCGCGAGGGGCTGACGCTTATGCGCTTCAAAACGGGGACTCCGGCCCGTGTGCGCCGCGGCTCGATCGATCTTGATGTGCTTGAGCTTCAGCCGGGCGAGACGCCCGTCACGCCCTATTCCGTCCGCACGCCCGAGGACGCGCTGGATGCGATAGATCAGATTCCCTGCCACATCGTCTATACCAACGCCGAAACACATCGTATCATTCATGAAAACATCCGGCGAAGCGCCATGTATTCGGGCGCAATCCACGGCACAGGTCCCCGCTATTGTCCTTCAATTGAGGACAAGCTGACCCGTTTTGCTGATAAGCCGCGCCACCAACTGTTCGTCGAGCCATGCGGAAGCGAAACCGAGGAAATGTATATTCAGGGCTTTTCCACTTCCCTGCCAACCGACGTGCAATACGCCATGCTGCGTTCGCTCGACGGCTTCGAAAAAGCCGAAATTATGCGCTATGCCTACGCCATCGAATACGATTGCATCGATCCCACACAGCTTTACGCTACGCTGGAATGCAAAACCATCCGCGGACTTTACGGTGCCGGTCAGTTCAACGGCACCTCGGGATATGAGGAGGCCGCCGCGCAGGGGCTGGTCGCAGGCATCAATGCGGCCCTCTCTTTGCGCGGTGAGCCGGCCATGATTCTGGAGCGCTCGGGCAGCTATATCGGCACGCTGATCGACGATTTGGTCACCAAGGGAACAAACGAGCCCTACCGCATGATGACCTCGCGCTCGGAGTACCGTCTGCTGCTCCGCCAAGACAACGCCGATCTGCGTCTGACTCCCCTCGGGCGTGCCGCAGGACTTGTCACGGACGCGCAATACGAAGACTTTTTGGTGCGCAAAACAGCCATTGAGACCGAATGCGAGCGACTGAATACCACCTATCTTTCCCCGAAGATCGTCAATCCCTATCTGGAAAATCTTGGCGAACCGCCCGTCGGCAGCGGCGTCTCTTTGGCTGATCTGCTCCGCCGCCCCGCTATCTCCTATGATTCTCTTGCCCCGCTGGACGAGCATCGCCCAACACTACCACGCCGCGTACGCACGACCGTTGAAGTGACGGTCAAGTACGACGGCTATATCAAGCGAGAGATCGCCGAGGTCGAGCGTCATCGCAAGCTGGAACAAAAACGGTTGCCCGCTGATCTTGACTATTCGTCCCTTAAAGGACTGCGCCTGGAGGCCGCCCAAAAGCTGCAGGCCATTCGCCCGATGACCGTCGGGCAGGCCTCGCGCATCAGCGGTGTAAATCCTGCCGATATTTCTGTACTGCTCATTTATCTTGGACTCAAATGAAAGGAGAGATCATGACTCTGCCCGACCAAAAGGATTTTTACGACTATCTTTGCCTCGCACTGGACAAAAACGGCATGGCCGACTTTGCTCGTAACAAAAAGCTGGCAGATTCGCTGTATGCCCTGACCTGTCGTATGCTCGAAGTCAACGAATATATGAACCTAACAACAATCAAACAACCGCACGACATCATCATGCGACATTATGTTGATTCGTTGACCGTCGCCGCATATATCCCTAAGGGCGCAACGGTTTTAGATATTGGCTGCGGTGCGGGCTTCCCTTGCCTGCCCTTGGCTCTTGCTCGCCCCGACCTGCGCATCACAGCCATCGACAGCACGGAAAAGAAGGTTCGTTACGTCAATGAAACTGCTGCACTGCTGGGTGTTTCGCCCGATACGCTGACGGCTCTTTCCATGCGTGCCGAGGAAGGAGGAAGCGTCGGAGGCCAGCTTCGTGAAAAATTTAACATAGTTGTCAGTCGAGCTGTCGCTCACCTGTCCATTTTAGGCGAGCTTGCCCTGCCCTGCTTAGCCGTGGGGGGCACTCTGATCGCACTTAAAGGCGCCAAAGCCGCCGAGGAGATCAACGATGCCAAGGGGCTCCGCGTTCTTGGCGCCGCGCCCGCCCGACTTGTTCCGACACCGCTGCTTGCCCCCGATTCGGGCGAAAGTGACAGCCACGGGCTGGTGATGATTGAAAAGTGCGAGAAAACTCCGAAAATTTATCCGCGCAAATATGCACAAATTGTGAAAAAGCCGTTGTAATCAACGGCTTTTTTCTTCTTTTATCCCTTTTTTCATCTCCTTTTTTGCAAAGCCGTCCAAAACCCTGCAACCCTTTATCCATTTTTTGCATTTCCGACGCGCATCGTCCGACGGGAAATGCAAAATGTGTGTGCTATAATGACGGCACTTCCCTATTACAAAACATATCAAAAAGGAGACTTATTTATATGGCTATCATTACCGAAATCCGTCGAAAACTGCCGTTGCGCCCTCATCGTCAGGAAGAAAACGAGCAAAGTGAGAGCAAGACCAATGAGATCCACCAAATTTGCGTGGATGACATCATTCCAAACCGTTCTCAGCCCCGTAGTGCCTTTAATCAAAACGCCATCGCCCGATTGGCCGACTCTATTCGCCGCTACGGTATTCTTCAACCACTGACTGTTCGCAAAGTCATGCTTCCCTTGACTGCTAGCGTCAAAAACGCTCCCGCTGCCCGTCCTACCGTCATTTACGAGTTGGTTGCTGGCGAGCGACGCCTGCGTGCCGCTAAATTGGCAGAGCTCAAGGAAGTTCCCTGCATCATTATCAATACGGACGATGCTACCAGTGCCGAGCTTGCCATCATTGAGAATCTTTTGCGTGAGAACCTCAATATGTTTGAACAGGCGGAGGCATTTGCACGGTTGATCAGCGAATTCCATCTGACACAAGAGGAAGCCGCACGCCGTGTCTCCATGAGCCAATCTGCTGTTGCAAATAAGCTTCGTATTTTACGCCTTTCGCCGCAGGAACGCGAAAAGATCCTTTCTGCGGGGTTGACCGAGCGACACGCGCGAGCTCTGCTAAAATTGGAGGACCCGATTTTACGCGGCGAGGTTCTGCAGCACATTTTGGATCGAAAGATGAACGTAAGCGCGAGCGAAACCTACATAGATCAAATCGTGTGCGAGCTTTCTCGCTATCAGTACAAACACGGACAAAATGACAAAAACGAAGCATCTGAGCCGACGCAATCCTCTGAAATTGATCTTTCAGACACTTTACCCAATGAAATTCAGCGCGTGTTGACGCAAAGAAAGACTCGATTCAAGGGTTCTATCAAGGATTTGCAGTTGTTTTATAACTCTGTTCGCCACGCCGTGAATATTTTAGAAAGTGCAGGAATTGTTGGCGACATTCAGAAGAGCGAGGGCGAAAATCAAGTGGTCTTAACCATTACACTTTCAAAATCCGACCACATTTGCTGAACGTTTCACGTGAAACATTCAAAGTCACAATTTCTTTGTTTCACATGAAACATTTTGTCGCTTGCTGCCGAATACCGTTTCACGTGAAACAATTTACACATTGGTCATGATTTTTAGCAAGTTATTTTATCAAAGCTCTTGCAAAGAAGGCTCAGTTGTGGTATAATAAATGGGTCAAAAAGCATCGTTTGCGCGCACTATTTCACAGCACGCGCGCAAAAACTGTAAAGAAAGGCGGCGAAACAGCTAAAATGGGAAAAATTATTGCGTTTGCCAACCAAAAGGGCGGTGTGGGAAAGACCACATCGGCAGTCAACGTTGCCGCATCGCTAGGCATTTTGGGCAAAAAAGTGCTGCTTATCGACCTTGATCCACAGGGAAACACGACCAGCGGTGTCGGTATATCTAAAAAACTATTGAAGCACACCATGCGCGACGTGCTATCGGGCAGTCTGCCCGCTGAGCAGGCCGTCATGTCAACCGCATTTGCGAATTTATGGGTTCTTCCTGCGAATATTTCGTTGGCAGGATGCGAATTTGATCTTTACGACGCAGAAAACAGCGAATTTCAGATCAAAATGCTGCTCGAGCCGTTGCGCGAGCAATACGATTACATCGTGATCGACTGTCCGCCCTCATTGGGCATGCTAACCGTCAATGCCATGACGGCCGCAGACGGTGTTATCATTCCGATGCAATGCGAATTTTATGCGCTTGAGGGATTGTCGCAACTGATGGTTACCGTCAGCCGCATCAAGCAGCATTATAATCCATCCCTGAATATCACTGGCATTCTCGTTACCATGCATAACAGCCGATTGCTATTGTCCATTCAAGTCATTAGCGAGCTGAAAAAGCATTATGCAGACAAGCTGTTTGACACGACCATTTCGCGCAACGTCAAGCTGTCCGAGGCACCCGGATTTGGCGTTCCGGTGTATTATCACGACAAGCGCAGTAAAGGCGCCGAGGAATATCTCGCGGTCGCCAAAGAACTGATGCAACGCATTTAAAAAGAGAGGGAAGTGACATGGCAAGAAAAAGCGGTGGTCTGGGACGCGATTTTTACTCGCTTCTGGACGATAACACCCCCGAAAACAACAAAAATGGCGTTACTACGCTGAGAATTGCGGACATTGAACCGCGAAGTGACCAGCCCAGAAAGCTGTTCGAAAGAGAAGCACTCGAAACGCTGGCCGAATCCATTGGTACATACGGCGTGCTTCAGCCCATCATCGTCCGCGAAAGTGTGGCCCTGGCGGGAACATACGAGATCATCGCAGGTGAGCGCCGTTGGCGTGCGGCCAAGATGGCCGGGCTGTCCGAGATCCCCGTTGTCATTTTAGAGGGCGACGACCTTAAGGCGGCACAGGTTTCGATTATCGAAAATATCCAACGCGAAAATCTCAACCCCGTGGAAGAAGCGTTGGCTTATCGCACGTTGATGGACAAGTTCGATCTGACACAAGACCAGGTTTCTCAGCAGGTCGGCAAGAGCCGCTCCAACATCGCCAATATGATGCGTCTGCTCGATCTGCCCGAGGGCGTGTTAGATCTGCTGCGCGAGGGCTCGCTCTCGACAGGTCACGCCCGCGCATTGCTTGGACTTGACAGGGAAGAGGACATCCCCGTGCTGGCTGAACGCATTTTGCAATCCGAGCTTTCAGTGCGTGAGGTTGAAAAAGCAGTAAAGCTGATGAACGAAGCCGCAAAAGTATCTGACAAAGATCCCGAAGATGCCGCAATTAAGGCTGAAATCAGCCTCCGTCGCGTGCATATCCGCGATTTGGAACGTCGAATTTTGGAAAAAATGGGCAGAAAGGCAAAAATTACCAGTACTCCCAGAAAAAAGGTAGTTGAATTGACATACGATAACGACGAAGATTTGGAAGAGCTGCTCAAGGCGTTGTGCGGCAACGACTTCTTCGAAGAATGCTAAAATTGCAAGCCCGTATAGGACGGAAAGGAAATACAAATCATGATCGATATTAAATACATCAAGGAAAATCCCGAAGAGGTCATCGCCCGTTATGCCATCAAGGGTAAGGATGCACGCGAGGACATCACCAAAATTCTCGAGCTGGACGCACAGCGCCGCGCGCTGATCGTCGAGGGTGAGACGCTCAAGGCAGAGCAAAACAAGACCAACAAGCTCATTCCCCAATACAAAAAGGAGGGCCGCGACGTCGCTCCCATTTTTGCCGAGCTCAAGGAGATCGCGAACAAGGTTAAGAGCATCGACGAGCAGCTTCGTACCGTCGAGGGCGAATATAACGACCTGATGCTGGGTCTGCCCAATCTGCCCGACCGCGATCTCAAGGCCGGCGGAAAAGAGAACAACGAGCCCCTGCGCTATTGGGGCGAGCCGAGAAAATTTGATTTCGAAGCCAAAAACCACGTAGATCTGTGCACTGATCTGGGTCTGATCGACTACAAACGCGGCACCAAGCTGTCGGGCTCGGGCTTTTGGATCTATCGAGGCATGGGCGCGCGTCTTGAGTGGGCGTTGCTCAACTATTTCATCGACACCCACCTGGGCGACGGCTATGAGCTCATTCTGCCTCCCCATATGCTCGAATATGAGTGCGGCGTGACGGCAGGTCAGTTCCCTAAGTTTGCCGATGAGGTGTTCAAAATCGCCAATCCCACCGACAACCGCTCGCTGTACATGTTGCCCACCGCCGAAGCCGCATTGGCGTCGCTGTACCGTGGTGAGCTGATGACCGAGGCTGATCTGCCCAAGAAGCTGGTCAGCTACACGCCTTGCTTCCGCCGCGAGGCAGGCTCTTACCGTTCGGACGAGCGCGGCATGGTGCGCGGACACCAGTTCAACAAGGTTGAAATGTTCCAGTACACGCTGCCCGAGCAGTCGGATGAGGCATTCGAAGAGCTGGTTGCCAAGGCGGAGGCACTGGTCAGCGGTCTGGGCTTCCACTTCCGTACCGTCAAGCTGGCGGCAGAGGACTGCTCGGCATCCATGGCTCGTACCTACGATATTGAAATCAACATTCCGTCCATGAACGGATACAAGGAGGTTTCCTCCGTTTCCAACGCGCGTGATTATCAGGCACGTCGCGGCGGCATCCGCGTTAAGCGCGCTGACGGTCACATCGAGTACGTCCACACGCTCAACGGCTCGGGCCTGGCAACCTCGCGTATTCTGCCCGCGCTGGTCGAGCAGAACCAGACCAAGGACGGTGACATCGTCGTTCCCGAGGTTCTGCGCAAGTATCTTGGCACCGACATCATCCGTAAGGGCTGATCTCGCCGCCAAAATTCAAAGAAAGGAGCCCTGTTATGCTGTCATTTTTATCTTGCTTGACAATGCGAATAGGACAACTTTGCCACGCGACGCTCTCCTCGTCGGACGAGCCTACGCTTATCGAAGAGCTATTTGAGTATTTTTCGGAAAAATATTTTTCCGTCCGTTTTGAGGAATACAACTATCAGAACATTTCCGTCAACTCGGGCGGCCTTCTCTCAGCGCAGGCTGTTATCATCGCCTTTTTCCTGGGATTGATCATTGCCGCAGGCATCGCCATGTTCCAAAAGAGAACGTTGGGAGATCTCGTGCGCGCACTTGACAGAGAAAATGCCAACGAACCAGGACGTGCGATGACGCTGGAGCAATTGGGCTTGATCCGCAATTCGGCCATCAAGCAGGACCTTCGCCACGGAACCGCCCTTCGCCGCGTCGTCCGTTGCGTTGAGGAGCAAGAGTACCTTGCCGTCATGGCGGAGAGAAAAGCCGCGTTTGAAGCCAACAAAGAAAATATCGAAAAAAAATGGAAAGAAATCCCATTCCAATATGATTTCTACAACCACCACTTCTACATTCCTGCCGAGCTGATGTTCGGCGCAGACGTGCATTTCAACAAGAAAGGAAGTAATCCTCTGGTGTTTGCATTTACCATCGTTTTGTTCGTGGTAGTTGCCTCACTGGTCTGCTATCTTTTGCCTGAAATGCTGCAGCTTGCCGATAATTTTGTCGGTATGCTCAAGGGCTGATCGCTTTTTCTGTGATATTGACGCGAAAGCGCCCATATACTATAAAAAATTATCAAAGGAGACTTTTATTATGGACAACAAGATTCTTTATGGCATTATGACCATCATTTTCAACTCGATCGGCGTTCCTTGCTTTATGCAGGGCAAGGTCAAAGCAGGCGTACTCAGAATCGTTCTTGGCGTGATCACCCTCGGCGTGATCAGCTTCATCAACGAAATCATGGGCATCATTCAGGGCATCAAGATCCTGTGCATGTCGGATGAAGACTACGCCGCTGCCGACAAGGCAACGCTGCTCATGGGTGTTCCTTCGGGTAAGTAATCCGTCAACAGAGAAAAGGGTGCGGACGTCAAATGTTCGCGCCCTTTATTTTCCAATTATTTCCATTTTAATCAAAAACAAATTTTGGCAAAAGGGTTGAAAACGGGAAGAAATTGTGATATACTACTCCTTGCGAGCGCACCAGTAGCTCAGATGGATAGAGCATCAGCCTCCGACGCTGGGTGTCGCCGGTTCGAGTCCGGCTTGGTGTACCAAAACAAAAGGCAGAGCATTTTGCTCTGCCTTTTGTTTTGGTACACCGGACTCGAACCGCTTCGCGGCACCCAAAGAAAGTTTTTCGTTTTTGCTTGCAAAATGCGGTCGTTCAGACCGCAAGAAAAACTTTGTAAACTCGCGCGAAAGCGCGAGTTTTGTCGCCGGTTCGAGTTCTTTCTTTTTTGCCTAAATAATTTTTCTGCAACTTCTCCTACGGACGCGCGTACAGCTGCGCGCCGCGCTGTGCGGATTTTGGGTGTTACTTCTTTGTTTTTCCACAAAGAAGTAACCAAGAAAGGGAACCAAGGCTTTCCCCCTTGGATTCCCCTTTCCGTGCCGCTCTACAAGGCGGACAGAGGAGAAAGACATAGAGACTTTAAGTGCATCGCTCGCCGCCTTGCCACCACGAGCGGCAGGCGGGGAAAGCAAAAAGTCATAACAATTCTAATTTTGTAGAGCGGAGTGGGTGGGGGGAACGGAGTCAATTTGCAAGGCAAATTGATGCCGAGCGACTGGGGTCCCCGAAAACGAGCAAAGCGAGTTTTTGGGTTCGTAGCAAGCGAGGAGAGAGTCCCACGCAGCTTGCGGGAGCTTTTATTTGGATATCGAGGGCGTCGCCCCTACGAAGGATAGGAGAAGACGCAAAAATAATTTTTTCTTTTCCTTCCATTAAAGTTCTTGAGAGGCGTGGGGGACTTCTTTCAAGAAGTCCCCCACGCCCCCTATCGTTCCCTTTAACCCTTCACCAAATTTGCTTCGATCGGGTAGTGATCCTTTACACTCATCGCGTTATCCAGCGTTGTGCGAGCGATGGCATCAAGTGCTTCATGGGTGAGAAAGCCCTGATGCGACGTAACGATTACGTTGGGGAAGGAAAGCAACCGAGATGTGATTGAGCTTTCCAAAATGTCATCCTCGCGGTTTTCAAAGACATTGTCGTTCTCTTCCTCGTACACGTCCAAGCCGACACCGAAAAAGCGGTGAGAGCGAATACCCGCGATCAGATCGGTGCTATCGACCAGCGCGCCGCGCGAGGTGTTGATGAGAATACACCCGGGCTTGAGCTTTTCGATGGTATCCTTATTGATCATATGGTAGGTTTCGTCGGTCAAAGGGCAGTGCAGCGAGATCAGATCCGATTGCGACAGCAGCTGCTCCAACGGCACATAGCTCACGCCTTCAAGTAGCAATGCCTCATTCGGATATTTGTCGTATGCCAGCAC
>JAFVZV010000155.1 GCA_017507985.1 Clostridia bacterium | reverse complement strand
CTCGAATACGCGTTGGAGCGTTCGTTCGGTCTGCGCGCCCGTAAGCTGACCTTCACCAAAACGCCCGAAGGAAAATGGACGACGGACAAATGCTTCTTTTCACTCTCGCATTGCGACGGGGCGGTGGCGGTGGCCGTTTCTCGTGCCCCGGTGGGGGTGGATATTGAGACGATGCGCCCCTTGTCCCGAGAGCGCTTTGCCGATAAAATATTGACCGAGGGAGAACACACCTTGTACGCGCAAACGCCCCATGAGAGGCAGGAGCAATTTCTGCTCGAGGCATGGACGGCCAAGGAGAGTCTCTTCAAGAAAACAGGCGAAAAAATGTTCATTCCCCGTGATCACGATACGCTGACGGGTAAGGTTCGCACCAAAGAAGTAACGCTGACGGACCAGAGCTATCTTCTGTCCGTTGCCACCGACACGCCCGAGGTTTTGCGTTCCTATATTGATATAGACCTGACGCGTTCGTAAGTTCGTATCGCGGAACCAATCAAAAGGAGGACAGGTATGTATTGTTCGAAATGTGGAAAAGAACTTGACTACGACGCGCTCGTCTGCCGCGAATGTGAGCAGGCGGAGCAGACAGCATCGGTTGAAACGCCCGCGAGCGGCGGCAATCCCCGTATGCGCGGCTTTGGCAAGGCGCTGGCAGGATGTATTCTCAGCTTTGCCGCGATTATGACGACGGTCTTTGTTTATATTTTCGGTATTGCCTCTATCATTGGCGAACTTGATATGGGCAGAGATATCGGCAAGACGCTGTTGGTATCCCTTGCGCTGATGCTGCTCTCCATGATTCCCGATATTTTAGCAATCGTTTACGGCATTCGTTCCATTCGGGTGTTTAGGACTACGCCAATCGACCTGCCCAAACCGATTGCCACCTTGGTTGCCGGCATCCATTCTATTGCCTTCGGCGTAGTGGGAATGATATATGCCGGGATATTTTCCATTGTCCTGATCGTAATTGGCGGTATGGCAGCCGCATAAAAATTTACAAATTGTTGTTGCTTTTTCAAGGGAACTATCGTAATATAAGGTAATCCCGTTGCTCGTATGATATAAGGAGGAACTGATATGTATTGCTCAAAATGCGGAAAAGAAATAGATTACGACGCCCCCGTCTGTCGCGAATGTGAACAGGCAGAGGCGCAAACAGCACTTGTCGAAACGCCTACAGCAGAGCAGGCAATACCGCCTGCAAGCGGCGGCAATCCCCGTATGCGCGGGTTTGGCAAGGCGTTGGCAGGATGTATTGTCGGCTTCGTCGCTACCATCATTTCCGTGGTGGTTTACCTGGTGGGAATGGTCAGCGTGTTGAATGCGCTTGAAGGCGGAGCGGACATCGCCAGAATGGCGGCGATCCTTATGTTCTTTGAACTACTGTCTATCGTTCCCGCGATCATTGCCATTATAATGGGTGTTCGGTCGGTTAAATTTTTCAAGGCTACTCCAAGCGAGTTGCCTAAGCCCATCGCTACGCTGGTCGTCGGTATCCACGCCATTTTCTTCGGCGGCTTTGCGCTGTTATATTCCGGCATTTTCATGTTCATTCTGATGGTGTTTTTGATGTCGGTATGATGAAATCAATCATTACATAAAAGGAGGATTTTTCAATGTACTGTACCAAATGCGGAAAACAAATTGCGTATGATTCGCCCATCTGCAAGGAATGTGTGGACGAAATGGCGGCAGCGACCGCGCCTGCTGCAGCGGTTGAGCCTACAATCGAGCAGCCTGTGATCCAGCAACCCGAGCAGACCGAGCTTCAGCCCGGTGAGAGCGCGGAAGTCATCCCTTCTGCCGATGATGCGATTGCGCCCGTGGCAATGCAGGCAACGTCGCCCGTAAGCGGAGACAATCCCCGTATGCGCGGCTTTGGCAAGGCACTGACCTCGACGATCTTAGGCTTTTTCGATTATTTCTTTGCCGTAATGACCATGGCGATGACGGCGGAAGACACGGACATGGCGATTGCAGGCGTTGTTTTCTTTATCTTGTCGTTACCTCTGGCCATCATTCCCTTCGTTTTTGGCTTGAAGTCGATTGCTCTGTTCCGATCCACTCCGGCAGACACGCCCAAGCCTATCGCTGCATTGATTCTGGGTATTATCGGCTTGTTCTTTGCCGGATTGTCACTGTTTGTACTTTCCATTGCAGGAATTATTTTGTTGGGTATTGTGGCAGGAGCGTAAACGTTCATTAGATTCACTGTCTTGAGGAGAATTATATGACTTGCAAAAAGTGTCAAACATTGCTTTCCGACGATACGGTTGCTTGCCCGATCTGCGGTATGCCAACCGTCCGTCGCAAAAGTAAACAGCGTTCTTTACTTGGCCTTTCTGCCATCGGCACCGATCTTTTGACGCTGGCGATGACGTTGGTTCATATATATCTTTTGGCAACGGCGGCTCACTATGCCACGGACCTGAGTCAAGGGCTTTGGTATGCCAAGCAAGTGGCGTATTGGTTCGCTCCCTTGCTGCTTTGGCTTGATATACTGTTTGGCATTTTGCTCTTGGCGTTTCCAATTTTGTCGGTCATTGCCAGATATCAAATGAGCCACAGCAAAAAAAGTGGGCTGATCTTGATTACGGTTGTACACGCTGCATTGCTGGTATGGAGCATATGCTATCCGCTGTTTTCCTACCTTTTGACCGGCTTGGTCTCGCCCGTGCTTACTTTTTGTATATGGCAAATCGCCATTTTTTCCGTTGCCTCTGCTATCATGCTTTTCTATTTGTGGCGTTCGGAACAGTTTGTTTTTTGATGCTGAAATAAATAATCAACAAGACCGCCGATTTCGGCGGTCTTGTTGTTCGTCATATTTTTGACAGGTATGTAACGTTTGAAAAGCAAAAATAATATCAATATTACAGATCGGAGGTAAAAAAGATGACGAAAGACGAAATGCCGGTCGGATTTGCCATGGCACTGGCCATGAATCCCGATGCTATGCAGAAGTTTGCAACACTGAGCGAGGCACAAAAAAAGGAAATATTCGAGGGAACACACACAGTACAAAGCAGAGATGAGATGCACCAGTACGTGAATTCTCTTGTAGATAACAAGCAATGAGCGATCATATCAAATCAGTTTGGGAAAAAGACGTACCGCAAGTGCGGTTTGATGCATTGACAGAAAACAAAAGCACCGAGGTGCTAATCATTGGCGGTGGGATTGCGGGAATTTTGTGCACTTATAAGCTGAAAAGCGCAGGCGTGGATTGTATGCTGGTAGAAGCAGCAGAGATCTGTGGTGGTATCACCAAAAACACAACGGCAAAGATCACTCTGCAGCACGGATTGATCTACGACAAAATGATACGCCGCTTTGGCGAGAACAAGACGCGGCTTTACGCAGAAGCACAGAAAAAAGCGTGCAAGGAATACGCCCGACTTTGCGAAAATATAGATTGCGACTATGAAACAAAGGACTCCTACGTCTACTCCTTAAATGACCGTAAGAAAATCGCAAAGGAAGTCACCGCCCTGAACTGTATCGGTGTGAAATCGGAGTTTTCGGATGCAAAAGAACTTCCCATCAAGATTGCGGGTGCCGTGCGCGTGAAAGATCAAGCGCAGTTTCACCCGTTGGAATTTCTATATACGATTGCAAAGGGTCTGCCAATCTACGAGCATACCAAAGTAGTAGAGCTGATGCCGCATAAGGCAAAAACCAACCATGGTGAGATCACCTATAAAAAGCTGATCATCGCAACCCATTTTCCAATGCTCAATAAGCACGGACTTTACCCCTTGAAGCTCTATCAGCACCGCTCCTACGTGATTGCGCTGACGGGGGCGCAGAACGTGAACGAAATGTATGTGGACGAATGCGACACGGGTCTGTCATTTCGAAGCTATGGAGATCTTCTACTCCTCGGCGGTGGCGGACATCGAACAGGCAAACAAGGCGGTTGTTGGCAGGAGCTTGAAGATTTTGCCCGAAAGTATTACAAAAATGCCGAGATCGTCGCCAAATGGGCAACGCAGGATTGCATGACGCTGGACGACGTTCCCTATATCGGGCAGTACTCAAAATCCATGCCCGACGTATTCGTTGCAACGGGATTTAACAAATGGGGCATGACCAACGCCATGGTCGCCGCAGACATTCTCTACGATCTCGTCAGAGGAAAATCCAATCCCTATACCGCTGTTTTCGATCCCTCGCGCACGGTTCTTCGCCCACAACTTGCCCTCAACGCTTTTGAGTCTACCATCGGGCTTCTGACTCCCACCGCGCCACGATGTCCACACCTCGGTTGCGCTCTCAAATACAACAAAGCTGAGCACACCTGGGATTGCCCCTGCCACGGCTCGCGCTTTCGCGAGGATGGCGAGTTGATCGACAATCCAGCGACGGATGATCATAAATCTATTTCAAATTGAGTCAAGCTGTAACTCCCATTATGAATATAGCCTCGGCAAGGAGTTCCCTTGCCGAGGCTGAATTTATGTCTATTGTTCAAAATATTTAACTGTTGGTTAAACCGTTATTGCCTATGCTTCGCTTGTAAATGCTCGGATTTATGATATAATATAATCAGAAACGGGCCTGTTTACTTTACTTACAAGGAGAATCATAATGGAACTGAACATTGGAATGAATATTAAACGTTTGCGCCTTGCTAAAGGATTGACGCAGG
>JAFVZV010000154.1 GCA_017507985.1 Clostridia bacterium | reverse complement strand
TTTGCGACGTTTACCGTTCGCTTGCGATGCGGGTGTTTAGCCCGCAAGGTAAACTCGCGATTTAGCCAAGCGCCAGCGCGGCTAAATCTGATGTCGCAACGAGCGAAGCGAGTGGTGGGCAAGCCCAGCAGGGGGAGCCAACAGAAAAGCCCGAGGCGATTGCCTCGGGTTTTTCTGTTGGCCTTTTCTTCTTGGTTTGACCGGGGATATCTGAGGGCAACAGCATAGCCGCCAAAGGCGGCTATGACTACAATGTTTTTCGCCGAAGGCGGGAAACTTGTACAATTGGGCGAAAGCCCAATTGGGTTAATGCATGATGTCGCTGGTTCAGGCCCGTGCCGAGGGAGCCAACAAAAAGAACAGGTACGCAATCGCGTGCCTGTTCTTTTTGTTTACTTTCGTTTGTTCGGCTTGGACCATCAAGACATCATGATTCGCGACGTTTACCGTTCGCTTGCGATGCGGGTGTTTAGCCCGCAAGGTAAACTCGCGATTTAGCCAAGCGCCAGCGCGGCTAAATCTGATGTCGCAACGAGCGAAGCGAGTGGTGGGCAAGCCCGTGCCGAGGGAGCCAACAAAAAGAACAGGTACGCGATTGCGTGCCTGTTCTTTTTGTTTACTTTCGTTTGTTCGGCTTGGATCATCAAGACATCATGATTCGCAACGTTTTTCGTTTTTACTTGCAAAATGCTCGCGTCAAGCGAGCAAGAAAAACTATTGATAAACAGCTAAACTGCAACATAAGGTCACAGGTATGCTGCTTGCAACGCAGGAGGCCTTTACCATGGATGAAAGGCGATTTCTATTTGTTATCTATAAGCTGTTAGGGGCGATTAAGTTGAGCGGACATATTCGTGTGTCCGCTCGTTTTGCGACGGATTATATTGACAAATGAACCCTACGTATGTATAATAGCCATAGTGAGCGTAGTGCTTGAATTCTTTTTTTTGGAGGACGATATGAGAGCCTATTTGATTGATTTTTTTAAGACGTTTGAATATACTAAGTCTGATGCGGCAGTTTTGCTGGATGCGTACGACCGTATCATGCAAAACGAAAAGACGAGGGAGCTTTGGGCACAGGCGTTGGCTATATACGACCAGAGCATTAAATGCAATTATCCGGAAATTGCCGCGAAAGCGGACAAGGTGGCGCGCGAGCTGTATTTGCACGAGTATACGACCGAGCTATTGGTCTTTATTTGTATGAGCAAACGATTAAAGACAGAGTACGAAGCACGTGGCATTGACGGTGAGATTTATTACAACAGTCTGCTGGATCTGCGATACAAGCTGGAGGAATGTAAGCTGGTCAAGGGCATCGTGGGATCGTTTGTCGCTTTGTGGTTTTGCGGATTTTTCGATCTTACCCGCTTTGCGCTGGGACGGTTGCAGTTTGAAATGGTAAATTTCGGTCGTTCGTACGAAAAAGATGGTCTTGTGCTGACACCTGAAAGCCGCGTGATCAATGTACATATCCCGCGTACCGGTACGCCGATGGATGCCAAAAGCTGTGACGAAGCGTTTGCGCGCGCCAAGGTGTTTTTCGCAGAGCAGACGGGCGAAGTGTGTGCGTTTGTGTGCCATTCGTGGCTATTGTATCCAGAGCACACGCATATGCTTTCGCACGAGTCGAACGTGTATAAATTTATGAAAAGATTTGATATTTACCATTCGGGAACGAGCAAGGACAGAGGGGATCTGTGGCGCTTGTTCGACACGGATGAAAAGCGTTGGGACAGATTGCCTGCCGACAGTTCGCTTCGCCGCGCCTACGTGGAACAGTTGAAAAACGGCGGTCAAGTCGGCTGGGGACATGGGGTATTTGTGCTTTAACGGTAAAAATTATGAATTTTTAAAAAAAGATGACAGACAGGCGCGTTTTTGTCGACTGTATTGTATGAGAGGACCTTTCAAATCATCCAGTGGAGGTGTATCATGAAAATACAACATAAGATGTGTGCCAGCAGTATACGAGACGAGGATATCATCGCGCTGTACTGGCAACGTGACGAAGACGCGATCAAACAGACAGATATTAAGTACGGCGCGTATTTGATGGCGATCGCCCGCAATATCGTGCGCGATCTGCGCGACTGCGAGGAATGCCTGAACGACACGTATCTTGACGCGTGGAATGCGATTCCTCCCAAGCGTCCGACGCTGCTACAGGCGTTTTTGGCTTCGATTATGCGCAGAACGGCCATTGACTGCTATCGCGCCAACACAAGGGACAAGCGAGTGCCGACCGATGCTATCGACTCCTTTGACGAATTGGAGTACGTCATCGCGGGCGGAGATCACCCTGCCAAGCAGGCAGAGGCGGCCCATCTGGCTTCGCTGATCAGTGGCTACGTGCGCGCTTTGCCGTGGCGGCGCAAATACGTATTTATGGCGCGGTATTATGCGGCGCGCTCCATTGCGGAGGTTGCAGAGGCTCTCTCATGTAGCGAGGCGACGGTCAATCGCGATATTGCCCGCATACGCGACGAGCTTCGTGCACTTCTGAAAAAGGAGGGCTACCTATGCTGACACGCGATGAATTGATCGATGCCATCGGCGCGATCGATGCCGATCTGGTAGAGGATTTTGTCCGAACGGACGAGCGCTTGCAAAAGAAAAAAGGTCGCCGCATCTCTCCCTTGATGCGCGCCGTCGCGCTGGCCGCCTGCTTTGCATTAATTCTGGCAAGCGTTCCTGTTATGGCACACTTGTGGCAGGAGGGACCGACGCCGAAGCCACCAAAGGAAGTTCCGGTGTTTGACAATCCGTTGTTTACGGCCACGGAGCTGGCAGAGCTTCTGGAAGGAGACGAGTTAAAAGACAATGCGGTAGCGACCAACGCCTACACGACGGAGGAGGTGCCGTCGGCAGAGTATTTGCGGATTTTCCCGGTTCCCACGGAAGATTACGTTACCCTGTATGAGTCGCACTCTTACAAACAGTCGTTGGATCGGGGAGAATTTTCCTCGTTTGCCGATCGGATTGTGCCTAAGCTTTCGGACGCGCTTGGCACATCCTTTCCACCGTATTCCATCGAGCGGGACGAGATGTACGACGGAAGTCCGTACTTGTTAATACACCAAGAAACCGATCAATATAGGATTTCGCTGACACATCGGGAAACCTGGAATTCCGTAAACATTTCCTCAAGGGTGCACACGATTGATTTGGATGGGGTGCCCGTTCAGGTCGATCAACGCATGAGCGACGAGGACATCCTTGAGAGTCTGGCCGACATAAAGGAAAAATTGTTTGATATTTTCGGCGTTCGCTTTGCCGATGCGATGGTATCCAGGGAGTACGATAGCTACAGCGAATACGGTGTCACATGGTTAGCCGTCTATTTTTACAATCAAGAAGACGATCCGCTCCATGCCTACTCTTACAGTCCGCGCTCAAGCTATATCGCGTTGGAATTTGATAATTTTTTGAATTACAACGGTGACTTTGTAAGTGATACGATGCTTTCTGACGTGGACATCCGCTACGTGCAAATGCGAGAGGGCGATCGCTCTCAATTTGAGCCGATGTCAAAGGCCAAGCGCATCTCTCTTGCGGATGCCGAGGCACTGTTGTATAACGGCTACGTTATCGGCGGTCACGTCTGCCCCTTGTGCATGGCGATGCAAACGCCGGTGGAATTTTCGGGATATGACTTTGTTGGCTTTACTTACCGTACCGGTTACGATAAGGAAAACGATCGCACGGTGGCCATTCCGTTCTACACCTTCTACAAGCGAATCGGAACGGCTAAAAACGGCAACGCGATCTACGCTAAGACCAACGTGCCGGCCATTGAGGTGACCGGATTTAAGAAATATATCGAGAGTCAGAGAAAAAATCACAGGCAATATGAGACAGAGCCCTATTCTTGAAATAAACAAGCCTTGGTGCCGCGTGTGCCAAGGCTTGTTGCCATTTTCGAGAAAATCTCAAAAAGTGATGGACAAATCGATTTTTTGTGATATAATGGTATCGACAAATTTCAAGTGAGGGCTACGGTCATGATAAAACGCGCGATCAAGGAATATGCGATCATCACGTTTGGAACGATATTAGCTGCGGCGGCCATATATTTCTTCATGCTGCCGAGCAATTTGGCAGTTGGCAGCGGCACGGCGCTGGCGATGGTACTGAGCAATTTTATTCCACTTCCCATTTCGGTGATCTCTTTGGCGATCAACATTATTTTGCTCATTCTCGGCTTTATTTTGATCGGCCCTGAATTTGGTGCCAAGACGGTGTATACAGCAATCACCTTGCCTGTGGTGCTTGGCGTGTTCGAGTTTGTCTTTCCGAATTTCGAGACGCTGACCGCTGACCCCTTGCTCGATATGGTCTGCTACATACTGGTTGTCGGTATTGCCATGGCGATTTTATTTTCGTACAATGCCTCGTCGGGCGGATTGGATATCGTGGCCAAGATCATGAGCAAATATTTGCATATGGGGCTTGGTACAGCGGTGTCTGTGTCGGGGATTATCGTGTCGCTGACCTCGGCTTTTTGCTACGACACCAAAACGGTCGTACTCAGTGTGTTGGGCACGTATTTCGGCGGTATGATCGTGGATAAATTCATCTTTGGTCTGAACATCAAGCGTCGTGTTTGCGTGATCTCACCCGAGATCGATAAGATTGTGGAATTCCTGCTGCATGAGTTGCACAGCGGTGCGACGTTATACGAGGGCATTGGTGCATACGACGGCACAGTGCGCAAGGAAGTCGTTGCCATTGTGGATAAAAACGAGTATCGCTTGTTGATGGAATACGTCAAAAAGGTTGATCCCAAGGCATTTGTAACCGTTTATTCCGTCAACGAGCTACGATATCAGCCAAAAGAAAAAAAGAGTAGTAAATAATAGTGAAAGCTCCCGAGGCATTGCCTCGGGAGCTTTGTTGTTTGCTTCGATTAGGATTCATCTTCATCGAAAATTGTTAGAGTTCCTTCGCGTACGTCAATTGCGTAGTTCTCTGTGACATCAATCCCGTCCTTGTTGTATATAGTTACAGAAAAAATCACATTTGGAGATGAACCTACCTGGTCAATACCCGGGTGGGTAACTGCGACTACGTAATCGCCGGGAACCAAAGAGCCGACCGCAACCGTTACTTCCGAATTGGATAGCGGCGTTCCGTCATAAATCTTGCTTGCACTTGCAGAAGCAATCAAGATTGGACGCGGATCGACGCGCAACGGTAAATACGAACGATCGTCCTTCGAATAGCTGTCAAAGAGCAGGGTGTAGTCATCGGTTACATCCCGTCCGTTTCGGAGAATGCGATAAGTGATGAACTTTTCCTTGTTCATGTTGATGTCGTCCGTCGAGATCGAACCGCTGTTGGTTAGTTGAAGTCCGGAAAGTGAGATTTCCAAGGTCAATCCGTTCGGCATGGACAGTATTTCATAGTCTTCATCCTCAAACATCAAAGGACTGCCGTCGTAGTATTTTTGCAATTGATACAAATACAAACGAATGATAGGCTTGGAAGGTGAGAAAACTTCAACGGTGCCTTTCTTCCGCCCTATATCGTATTTCGATGTAACGTCTTTGCCGGTAGGATCGTATAGCTTAAAGCTTGTAATCTGGCTTTCTGACTTTCCAATCATTGTTTGTTGCCCTTCGACTGTTACGGTATAAGTGTAACCCTTGGCAAGCAAATCGAGAAGAACAGAAGTGGGAGCTAGCGCATTTTGTGCGTGAAGAGGCGTTCCGTCGTACACCTTATATGTGTAGGCAGGCATGAGCAGCAGCTTGGTTTTGGGGGTGTCAAGGCCGCCAGCCCCTCCGCCGCCGGCAGCGCCGCCACCGCTGAGCATGGCACTTCCGGTTACCTCTACAGCGACCCAGCCGATGCCATCGAGATAAACCTCTGTCCATGCATGTCCGGGTGTGGTAATGGTAACCCACTCGTCGGCGGATGTGGCGCCGGAGAATCCGACCGTATAGCGGGCAGGAATGCCCAGAGCGCGGAAGAGAAGTGTAGCTGCGGATGCGTAATGTCGGCATACGCCTTCTTTGTAGGTTTCAAGAAAAGCAATAACAACATTTTCTTGTTCATCCATGGTTCTGTCATATTTCAGATTATAAGTAGCCGCGTGCTGGATGTATTTTGCAACCTTGGATATAATAAACGGGTCATCAACATCAAAGTTTTGCTTGGCAATCAGTTGCTCCATATAGGCGCGAGTCTGATCATCGATCTCTAAATACTGGTCATACACAAAGGAGCGGTATGCCAGTTCTTGGTCTGCATATTCGCCCGTCAGCGGGAACAGGTCACTTCCGTATCCGCTATATGCATAATAAGGAAGTGAAATGATAGAATCGCAAGAGCCTTGGAACCAAACATCGCTGGTCGCGGGAGTGTAATTCCCGCTTTCCGGCGTCAAATAGTACGGCAACAGATACAAATCTGCTAAGAACTCAAGTTCAATATTGCTTTGAGGGATATCGTTTTGCTGCATGACGGCACCGATGAGGTGCTGATACCCGTAGGTGCCGTTCAGCAGGCCATCATAAGGACGAGCCTCCGCCCAAGCTGCACCAAGGAACTTGCCAAAACTTGTTTGCTTGAGATATATAGGGCCGCTATAATCCGACTTAATATTTACAATCGGAACTTCCTCCAGCATATCTTCAAAGAAACCACCATCACCGAGAGACCCGGAAATAGGACCGCCGCCGCTGCCGCCGCCGCTGCCTTCGCCGCTGCCTTCGCCGCTGCCTTCGCCGCTGCCCTCGCC
>JAFVZV010000153.1 GCA_017507985.1 Clostridia bacterium | reverse complement strand
GTGTTTAGCGGGCGAAAAAAACTTGCTATTTCGCTTGCGAAATATAGCTTCGCGCCGCGCTGTGCCGACTTTTATGCCCTTTCTTTGTTGTTCCACAAAGAACGGGCGAAAGAAAAAAGATTTCGGTAAGCCGAAATCGCAAGTTTGCTTGTTCGCTAAACGCGAACATCGCGCAAGCGCGGGCGCAAACATTGCGCGCTCGGACGTTCCCTCCGAGTCCTCCCTTGGCATTGCCGCTCTGCAAAAAGGATAGAGGAGAAAAACATGAATATTTTTTGTGCATCTCCCGCCGTATAGTCAACACGAGCGGCAGGCGCACAAGGCAAGAACACTTGCGGGTTTCTTAAGGGCATTAGGCCCTTAAGTCCGCTTTCTTGGTTCGTTCTTTGTCGGACGACAAAGAATGAACATAAAAAACTGAACAGCTCAGCGCGCGACGCAGTCGCGCAGTATGAGCGTCCGTAGAAGAAGTAGTAAAAAAATAGATATCCAAACACCCCCTCGGAGGACACAATGCAACATCTCATCAATAACCTCCTTCTATACACCACCCCCAGCAAAGACTCCATCCTCGAACGTCTTGCCGAGGCTCTTTCCGTCAAGACCGACGGCCAAATGGGCATCGAGGAAAAACGTCGTGCGATCAACGCCATCGCCAAAAACATCCTCGACCTCTCCACCGCCTACGGCTTTGATACCAACCTCTGGCAATGCTACCTCACCTACTACCTTGTTATGAACGAAAACAGCTTTTCGCTCACCTGCGAGCGCGTCGGTGCATCCGAGGGCGGTAGCATTAATCGCTTGGCTAAGCAAGATCTGGAGATTTTCCACAAGCTGTTCCACTATGATTTTTCCATTTGGGAGCAAAAGCTCGGCACGGATGTTTTTTCCATTCTGACCGACTACGTTGCTATCCCCAAGCGCGATTGCTTATATAACGCCGATGTTAGCCTACAGATCCGTTTGTTGCGCGAGCGATTGGTCAATGCCAAGGATGCCGATGAAATGTTCGATCATCTGACCGCCTACTACCGTAACTGCGGCGTGGGTATGTTCGGTATGAACCGCGCCTTCCGCATCGCCGAGGGTGAGGATGATCTTGACTTTTTGCCCGTTCAAAACGCGGATAAGATCATGCTGTCCGATCTGGTCGGCTACGAGCATCAAAAGGGACAGCTCAAGCAGAACACCAAGGCGTTCGTCGAGGGCAAGCGCGCCAATAATGTCCTTTTGTATGGCGACAGCGGAACGGGTAAATCGTCCAGCGTCAAAGCGGTGCTTAACGAGTACTTTGAGGACGGCCTGCGCATGATCGAGATCTATAAGCATCAGTTCGGTCTGCTGTCGGCTGTGATTTCTGCCATCAAGAAGCGAAATTATCGTTTCATTATATATATTGACGATCTCTCTTTTGAGGAGCATGAGATCGAATACAAATATCTCAAGGCCGTGATCGAGGGCGGCGTCGAAACGCGCCCCGAGAATATTCTGATCTATGCCACCTCTAACCGCCGTCATCTCATCCGCGAGACGTGGAGTGATCGGAATGATATGGAGCACGACGGCGACATCCATCGCTCGGATACCATGGAGGAAAAGCTCTCGCTTGCCGAGCGCTTTGGCTTGTCGATCAATTATTCCGATCCGTCGCATACCGAATATTTGACCATCGTCCGCACGCTTGCCGAGCGCGAAGGGCTGGATGTCGACGACGAGACACTGTGCCGCGAGGCCAATCGGTTTGAACTGCGCCATGGCGGCGTGTCGGGCCGCGTTGCGCGTCAGTTTATTGATGATATGAAGACTAAGGAGGGTTAACCGTGCTTACGTTAGATAAGATTTATCAAGCGGCATTCGTTTTAAAATCTGTCGCTCGAAAGACCGACTTGATCTACGCCCAAAAGTTGTCGGGAGATAATGAGATTTACTTAAAGACCGAAAATTTGCAGGTCACGGGCAGCTTTAAGCTGCGCGGTGCCTACTATAAGATCAGCCAATTGAGCGAGGAGCAAAGAGCGGCGGGTATCATTGCTTGCAGTGCGGGTAACCACGCCCAGGGCGTTGCTCTTGCATCCTCTCGCATGGGCATCAAGAGTGTGATCTGTATGCCCGACGGCGCGCCCATTTCCAAGGTTGAGGCCACTCGCGCACTGGGCGCAGAGGTGTGTCTTGTTCCCGGTGCGTACGACGATGCGTACGCCCACGCGTGCAAGCTGGAACAGCAGACGCACGCGACCTTCATTCATCCGTTTGACGATGAGGAGGTCATTGCAGGGCAGGGAACGATCGGCCTTGAAATTTTGGAACAGCTGGACAACCTTGACGCCGTCGTCGTACCGATCGGAGGCGGCGGACTGATCTCAGGCGTGGCGTATGCAATCAAGCAGCTTCGCCCCGACGTTAAGGTGTATGGCGTGCAGGCCGAGAATGCGGCAGGCATGCTCAAGAGCCATCTGGAGGGCAAGCCCATCACGCTGGATCGCGTGGCAACGTTTGCCGATGGTATCGCGGTACGTCATCCGGGTGATTTGACCTTTTCGTTGATTGAACAGTATGTGGATGAGATCGTGACCGTCACTGAGGACGAGATCGCAACCGCAATTCTTTCGCTGATTGAAAAGCAAAAGCTGATCGCCGAGGGTGCGGGCGCTGTGAGCGTGGCCGCTGCTATGTTCGGCAAGCTGCCTATCCACGGCAAACGAGTGGTTTGTCTGGTGTCGGGCGGTAATATTGACGTTAACATTCTCTCCCGCGTTATCACCCGCGGCTTGGTCAAGAGTGGGCGCAATACCACGCTTCAGATCGCACTTGAGGATAAGCCGGGTCAGCTTGAGGGCGTCAGCCGCATCATCTCGAGTTGCGGTGGTAACGTTGTCAGCGTCCACCACGAACGCTCCGATGCTAATATGCCCATCGCCAGCTGCTACCTTAAGATCGGTATGGAAACCCGCGACTTCGCCCAAATCGAGGAGATCCGTCAGGCACTCATCGCCGCAGGGTTCGATTTGGTGTCGTAAGGACGAGGGGACGAGAGGCGCGTTAGGGAAACTTTTTGAAAAAAGTTTTCCTATAACCCTTCAAAAACTTTTAAAGAAGAAATAGAAGCGTAGCCGGGACAGCTTCTCCTAACCCTGTAGGGGGGAAGAGAGTACGCTGTTCCAGAGATACTACCGCTAAAAGTGGGGCCCTCTCCTCGCTTACGCTCGGCATCAATTTGCTTTGCAAATTGACTCCGTCCCCCCACCCCAACTTCTCCACAAAAATAGAATTGTTACAGCTTTTCGTTCCCCATATCTGCCGCTCGTGGTGGCTATATGGTGAGCGATGCAGAATAAGCATTTATGTCTTTCTCCTGCTACTCTTTGAAGAGCGGCAATGCCAAGGGAGTTCCAAGAGGGAACGTCTTGGCTGACTTTCTTTCGTCCTTTCTTTGTTCAGCGACAAAGAAAGGACACAAACGCAAACCGCGAACGCGCGTAGCTGTGTGAGCGTCCGGCTACGCAGTTGGCTCAAAATTCAGACTGCCAACTTGCTGTACGCGCGTCCGTAGAAGTAGTTGTTAAAAAATCAATTACCATCCCAAATACCTCCGAAAGGAATAAAACCATGAAACAAATCTCCACCCCCAATGCCCCCGCCGCCATCGGCCCTTATTCCCAAGGACTGACTGCCGGTAACTTGACCTTCATTTCCGGTCATTCCCCGTCAACCCTGCCACCGGAACCATGCCCGAAACGATCGAAGAGCAGGCAACGCAAGCCCTGACCAATCTCAAAAACGTCCTTGCCGCTGCCGGGCTGTCTATGAATAACGTCATCAAAACAGTCGTTTTCCTGGCCGATCTGAACGATTTTCCCGTGGTTAACCGCATCTACGAGAGCTTTTTTGCCGCGCCGTATCCTGCCCGTAGCTGTGTTCAGGTAGCAGGCATCCCCAAGGGAGCGAAAATCGAGATCGAATGCATCGCGGTGAACGAATAAGCCATTTTCGCCCCGCCATTTTTGGGCGGGGCGCGTTGCGTTCCACCATCCAATGAACCCAAGGAAAGAGCGAACTCTTATGAAAATCATTGATTTCCACACTCACGTTTATCCCGACCGCATTGCTGAGAAGGCAACACGGGCAACGTGTGATTTTTACGGTCTTGACACAAAGCAGACGGGAACGGTCGATATGCTGTTGCAAAAAGGACAGGCGGCGGGCATTACTCACTACGTTCTTCTACCCGTGGCGGTGCATCCTCACGGTGTGCGCCATGTCAACGAGTTTGTCGTCGAGCAGATCAGGCAGCATCCTGAATTTTACGGTTTTGGCACCATTCATCCCGATATGGAGGACATGGCCGACGAGCTTGACTATATCCGCGCATCGGGGCTGATCGGTGTGAAGCTGCATCCCGATATGCAAGCGATCAACACGGACGACGAACGTCTGTTTCCACTGTACGAACGCTTGCAAGTCCTTGATATGCCTGTGTTCATCCATTGTGGCGACGAGCATAAGGATTTTTCGCATCCTCGTCACTTGCGGCGTGTGATCGACCGATTTCCCCGTTTGACCGTCATCGCGGCGCATCTGGGCGGTTGGTCGAAATGGGATGAGGCGGTGGAGTATCTTAAGGATACCACCTGTTATCTGGATATTTCCAGCTGTATGATGTTTATGCTGCCTGAAAAAGCGGCGGAATATGTCCGCGCGTTTGGTGTCGAGCGAGTGCTTTTTGGTACGGATTTTCCTATATGGGATGCGGCAACCGAGGTGAAAAATCTGATGGCGTTGCCTTTGACCGACGACGAAAAGGAGCAGATCTTTTTCCGCAATGCACAGAGGATTTTGGGAGAGGAAAACTGAGATTTTTTACGACTTCGTAGCCGGACGCTCACACTGCGCCTGCGGCACGCGCTCGCTGTTCATTCGTGCCTATTCTTTGCCTTGCCGCAAAGAATAGGCGAAGATATGGTGGGCTTTAGCAATAAAGATACTTCCAAAGTTCAGTTTGCCCACCTCGAAGAATTTTGCAAGCAAAATTCTTCCCATAGAACGCAAAATTCTATTTGGGGCCTAATGCCCTTAAGAAACCCGCAAAACCTCTTGCTTTCTGCGCCTGCCGCTCGTAGTGGCAAAGCGGCGAGAGATGCACAATAACTATTTATGTCTTTCTCCTAAACCCTCTTTGAAGAGCGGCACGGAAAGGGAGGCCCCGGAGGGAACGTCCGGGCGCGTTTCTTCCGCCACTTTTTGCCGCGTAGCAAGAAGTGGCATCAAAACACCGAACAGCGAGCGCGCGCCGCAGGCGCAGTGTGAGCGTCCGGCTACGAAGTTTTAAAAAATCCAGCCTGCTCCCTGAAAAACTTCCTCTAACCCCTTGACTTTATCGCTTTACCGTGGTAAAATGATAAAACATTCTTTCAATCACAAGGGAGAAAACACAATGAACAAAAAACTTGTTAATACCGAAGCCCACGATGCACTCTTCAAGGCCATTCTTTCGTTGGAAACCCTTGACGAATGCCGTGCGTTTTTTGACGATATTTGCACCATCAAGGAGCTGCAGGACCTGTCGTTACGCCTGCGCGTTGCCGAGATGCTCAACGCAGGTAACAACTATCAAGAGATCTGCACCGCGACAGGTGCCAGCACTGCTACCATCTGCCGTGTCAATAAGTGCTTGACGTACGGCGAAGGCTACCGCGCTGTGCTGGATAAGGCCGCCGACCAGCAGTAAGGAGAATACGATATGGATACTTATGTAATGTCAAGGGAAGAGCTCGTTTCCTATAAGCTTCGTACGCTGTACAGCAGATACGGCTACTCCCAATATAAAATGAGTAAATTCGAGGAGTATGAGCTGTACGTCCGCAACAAGAATTTTCTGGTATCGGACAACGTCATTACCTTCACCGACCACTCTGGGCGCCTGCTCGCGCTCAAGCCCGACGTCACGCTGTCCATCGTCAAAAGCGGACGCGACGTTCCCGGCAAGGTCAGCCGTATTTATTATAATGAAAACGTTTACCGCACCGCTCCCGGCAGCCGTGACTTCCGCGAGATCACTCAGATCGGACTTGAGTGCATCGGGGATCTGGACACGTATCTGGTCAGCGAGGTACTGACGCTGGCCGCCAAAAGCCTGAAGAGCGCAGGGCGGCACATCTCGTTTTTCCAGTCGCCCGATTACCTGTTGGAAATTTCCCAGCTGGACGTTGTTTCCTGTCTGCTCGATAGTCTTTCGGTCAACGAGGAGCTCAAGGGTGAGCTGCTCGGTTGCATCGGCGAAAAAAACGTGCACGATATGGCCCGCATTTGCCGCGATGCAGGGGTGGATGAGGCGCGCGCACAAGCCTTGCAGACGCTTGTGACCACCTACGGCACCCCCGACGAGGTTTTTCCCGTGTTGCTTAAGCTGGCAGAGGAAAACGAGGCTTTGCGCGAACCGATCGAGGAGCTGACGCACACGATCGATGCTCTGCCGGAGGAGGTTCGGGAGAGCGTAAGAATTGATTTTTCCTTGCTCAACGATATGACCTACTACAATGGCATCGTGTTCCGCGGCTATATCAAGGGTATTCCTGATGGCGTGCTGTCGGGCGGCCGTTACGATCGCCTCATGCGCAAGATGGATCGCACCTCGGATGCCATCGGCTTTGCCGTTTATCTTGATCGACTGGCCGGCTATTATACCACCGCTCCGGGTGAGTTTTACGACGTCGTGCTGCTGTATGACGACATGACTTCCCCAAAAGACGTGAGCGAATGGGTGGCAGAGCACGTCGCCAAAGGAGAGCGTGCCGTGGCTGTCCGTGACGTTCCGGACAATTGGCACTACAAAGAGGTGATAGACATGAGAGGAGGCAAGAGCGATGAGTGAGATGCTGAACGTTGCCCTTCCTAAAGGAAGACTTGGCGAAAAGGTTTACGCCATGTTTGAAAAGGCGGGCTTTGAATGTCCCTCTATTCGAGAAAACAATCGCAAATTGATTTTTGAAAATCCTGAGGCAGGGGTGCGATATTTTTGGGTCAAGCCCTCGGATGTGGCAATCTATGTTGAGCGTGGCGCGGCCGATATTGGTGTGGCCGGCAAGGACATTTTGCTTGAATATGCCCCTGACGTCTATGAGCTGCTTGATATGGAGCTGGGAAAGTGCCGCATGGCCGTTGCCGCTCCCAAGGGCTTTTGCGATAACTCCCGCAGGCCCTTAAAGGTTGCGACAAAATTTGAAAATATTGCCAAGAGATATTATGCGTCACTTGGACGGGATATTGATATTATCCATCTCAACGGATCCATCGAGATCGCTCCAATTCTCGGGCTGTCCGACGTGATCGTGGACATTGTTGAAACGGGCAAAACGCTCGTGGAAAACGATCTTTGCGTGATCGAGGAGGTGCTGCCCATCAGCGCCCGTCTGATCGCCAATAAAGCCAATTTTAAGTTCAAGCAGCGGGATATTCGCGCACTGGCGGACAGCCTGCAGCAACAGATCAATAACCGCACGGAGGTGCAATCATGATTCCGATTCTGACATACGGACAAGTCAAAAACGAGGAGATCTTCGCTCGTGTCGAGCCCAAGGTCGACGTAACGGGCATCGTCGCCGAAATCATTGCGACGGTGCGAGAGCAGGGCGATGCCGCGCTTCTCGCTTACAATAAAAAGTTTGATGGTGCCGACATGGAGTGTTTGCTCGTTACACCCGACGAAATGGCCGAGGCTCTTGCCGCTGTCGATCCCAAGTTTATCGGCATTCTCACGCGCGCGGCTGCCAATATTCGTAATTTCCACGAAAAGCAAGTGAGAAACAGCTTCATCGTCAACGACCAAGACGGTATTATCATGGGGCAAAAGGTCATTCCCGTTGACCGTGCGGGGCTGTACGTGCCGGGTGGTACGGCGGCCTATCCCTCGACGGTGCTTATGGATGCCATTCCCGCCAAGATCGCAGGCGTGCGCGAGGTCGTCATGGTGACACCGCCTTCCAAGGATGGTAAGGTCAATCCCGTCATTTTGGCGGCGGCACACGTGGCCGGCATCGACCGCATTTTCAAGGTCGGTGGTGCTCAGGCGGTGGCCGCGCTGGCATATGGAACTGAGAGCGTTCCTCGCGTGGACAAGATCGTCGGCCCTGGTAATGCGTTTGTGGCCGAGGCAAAACGTCAAGTTTACGGTGTCGTTTCGATCGACATGATCGCGGGGCCGAGTGAGATTTTGATCGTCGCGGATGGCAAGAGTAATCCCCGTCACGTGGCGGCTGACCTGCTTTCGCAGGCCGAGCACGACAAGCTGGCAAGCGCCGTGCTGGTGACCGATTCGGCTGAGCTGGCAAGTGCCGTGCAAGCCGAGATTGAGCGTCAGATTCCGCTGTTGGAGCGTGCAGAGATTGCTCGCGCCTCCATCGACAATAACGGCAAGATCATCGTAGCTGAGGATATTCGCGTGGCTATCGATATCGCCAACGAGATTGCGCCCGAGCACCTGGAGCTATGCGTGGATGCCCCCTTTGATTATCTGGATAGTATTCGTCATGCGGGATCGATCTTTATGGGGCGCAATTGCCCCGAGGCGTTGGGCGACTACATGGCAGGCCCCAACCACACCCTGCCGACCAGCGGCACCGCGCGCTTTTCCAGCCCCTTGTCGGTGGATGATTTCGTCAAGAAAACACAGTACACATATTTTACCCGTGCGGCGCTGGAGAATGTTGCCCGCGACGTGGAATATTTTGCGACCAAGGAGGGCTTGACCGCCCATGCCAAGAGCGCTGTTGTGCGCCTGGAGGACGATCAATGAGCCGTTATCAGAGCGCGAGACTGTCCTCGCTTTCGCCTTATACGCCGGGAGAACAGCCGCGCGATATGAAATATATCAAGCTGAACACCAACGAGTCGCCCTTCCCACCCTCCGAAAAGGCGCAAAAGCTGGCGGCCGAGGCGGCGAAAAAGCTGCAGTTGTACAGTGATCCGACCTGCCGCACACTGGTGGATAAGCTGGCCGAGGTATACGGTGTCGAGCCGGATGAGGTGATCGTCACCAATGGCTCGGACGAGGTGCTGGATTTTGCCTTCCAGGCCTTTTGCGACGAGGACGTACCGGCGCGCTTTCCTGACATCACCTATGGGTTTTATCCCGTATTTGCCGCCCGCAACGGTATTCCGTACGAAACCGTCGCTCTTCGGGATGATTTTACCATCGACATCAAGCAGTATTTCAATACGGGAAAGACCATCTTTATCGCCAATCCCAACGCACCGACGGGCATTGCTCTTACGCGCGATGAGATTGAGCAAATTTTGATCAGCAACCCGAACAATGTGGTTGTTATTGATGAGGCGTACGTGGATTTTGGAGGCGAGAGCGCCGTGCCGTTGATCAAGCAGTACGACAATTTGCTCGTGACCCAGACCTTTTCCAAATCACGATCGCTAGCCGGCGGACGGCTGGGCTTTGGCATCGGCAACCGCGAGCTGATCGCCGATTTACACACCATTCGCTATTCGACCAATCCCTATAACGTCAACAGTATGACGGCGGCGGCAGGGTATGGTGTGTTGTGCGATGAGGTCTACACGCAAAAAAATTGCCGAACAATAATGGACAATCGTGAGTACACCACCGCGGCACTTCGCGAGCTGGGCTTTACTGTGCTCGATTCCAAAGCAAATTTTGTGTTTGCTACGACTCCTGCTATGCGCGGCGCGGATCTGTATGCTGCGCTTAAGCAAAACGGTATTCTCGTCCGCCATTTCGATAACCCTCGCATCAGCGATTTCGTTCGCATCTCCATCGGTACCCGCGAGCAGATGCAGACGCTGGTTGCTGTGGTTGAGAAATTACTGACCGAAGTGTGAGGAGAACGAGGAGGACGCGCGGGGGACTTCTTGAAAGAAGTCCCCCACACCCCCCAAGAACTTTAATGGAAGGGAAAAGAAATGCTCGCCCTTGCAACTTCTTCTTACCCTGTATGGGGAAGAGCGTGCGCTGTTCTGTAGAATAGCTCCCGCGAGCTCATGGGGCCTCTCCTCGCTTACGCTCGGCATCAATTTGCTTTGCAAATCGACTCCGTCCCCCATCCCATTACGCTCCACAATATCAGAATTGCTTTAACAAATTTTGCGTTCTCCGCCTGCCGCTCGTGGTGTCTTACGGCGAGAGATGCACTAAAAAATTTTATGTCTTTCTCTTGTTTCTCTTTGCAGAGCGGCAATACCAAGGGAGTTCCAAGAGGGAACGTCTTGGTTCACTTTCTTGGTTACTTCTTTCTTGAATGAGAAAGAAGTAACATGGCGCCTACGCCGCCGCATTGTGGCGGCGACAAAACGTAGAAGAAGTAGTTAAAAATTCAGCTAACCCAAAAATCCCTCCCCCGAAAGGAGAATATCCAATGAATAATAACCTCATTTGCCGTCAGGCAAAACTCACCCGCACCACCGCCGAAACCGACATCACTCTCACCCTCAATCTCAACGGCAAAGGGCAGAGCACCATTCAAAGCGGTTGCGGCTTTCTCGACCATATGCTCACCCTCTTCGCCAAGCACGGCGGATTTGATCTGACCGTTACCTGCGACGGCGATACGTACGTTGACGATCACCACACCGTCGAGGACATTGGCATCGTACTCGGCCAAGCCTTTGCGCAAGCGCTTGGCGATAAGCGTGGAATCTGTCGTTACGGCTCGATGACCTTGCCTATGGACGAAGCGCTGATTCTGGCCGCTGTCGATCTGTCGGGCAGAAGCTACCTTGGCTTTGCCTTGAATATTCCTACCGCTCGCGTGGGTACGTTTGACACCGAGCTGGTTGAGGAGTTCTGGCTGGCCTTTACCCGCAATGCGCTTTGCACTCTGCATCTTCGCCAGTTGGCCGGCTCCAACTCTCACCACATCATCGAGGGAGCATTCAAGGCGGCGGCGCGTGCACTTCGTCAGGCGGTTGCCATTGATGCTGACCGAGCCGACGAGCTGCCCTCGACCAAAGGAGTGCTGTGATGGTTGCGATCGTTGATTACGGTGTTGGCAATCTGTTTTCGCTGTGCAGCTCGCTCGAGGCGATTGGTGCTGCGACGGTTGTAACGGATGATCCCGCAGTCCTTGCCACCGCTGACCGCATCATTCTGCCCGGCGTGGGCGCGTTTGGCGACGCGGCTGACAAGCTACGCGAGAGAGGCCTGTTTGATGTTCTGCGAAATCTTGCGCGTGAAGGCAAGCCGCTCATGGGTATTTGCCTTGGTATGCAATTGCTGTTCGAAAAGGGCTTTGAGTACGGTGAGCACGAGGGACTTGGGCTGATCAAGGGCGAGGTGCGCCCCATCGCCGAGGTCATTCCCGAAGGACTCAAAATCCCCCACATCGGCTGGAACGCTTTGCATTTTGAGGGCGAGAAGTCACCTATCTTCCGCTATCTGAACGAGGGCGATTTCGTCTATTTCGTTCATTCCTTCTACGGTAAAAACGATGACGGTTCTGTTATTGCCACCTCCGAATACGGAGTGCCCCTGACCGCCGCTGTCGGCCGCGGTAACGTCTACGGCTGTCAGTTCCACCCCGAAAAAAGCGGTAACGTGGGGCTGAAGATCCTCAAAGCATTTTGTGAAGTGTGAGGAGAACTCGTGGGCCCCTTCCCACTCGCTCCACAATATTTGATTTGCAACAAATAATTGCATTCTCCGCCTGCCGCGCGTGGTAACTGCCTTGAAGCACCGTACAAACGAGAGATATGTCTATCTCTTGATACTCCTTGTAGCGCGGCAATGCCGGGGAGATCCAAGAGGGAACGTCTTGGCGTCCTTCTTGGCCACTTCTTGGGACGCGCCAAGAAGTGGAATCCAAAACCGGTACACCGAGCGCGCGAAGCTGTGCGAGGCTGTAGAAACGGTTGCTTCAACTTTAGATAAACCCCAAAATCATCCCCCGAAAGGAGTACCACCATGAAACCCGAAAAAACCAACCGCTTTATCTGCACCGAAATTTCCGGCGGCGCCTTTGCCGCTACCCAACAGCGCGTCCTCGTCGACCGCAAAACGGGTGTCAATTACCTGTGGACATCTGCCGGCTACGCAGGAGGTCTAACCGTTTTGGTTGACGCCGAGGGTCGCCCTATCGTCACCCCCGTCCCCCGCGACGAAGAATAAACGAGGAACCGCTATGTTGATTTTTCCTGCCATCGATCTGTATGACGGCAAGGCCGTCCGTTTGTATAAAGGTGATTACCAAAATATGACCGTTTACAGCGACGATCCCCTGTCTGTTGCGCTTGATTTCGTGTCCGCAGGTGCGACTTGTATCCACATGGTCGACCTTGAGGGCGCGCGCGACGGCACAACCCCCAATCTTGCGATCGTTCGTGATATTGCAAACAAGACGCCGCTGTTTACCGAAATCGGGGGCGGCATCCGCTCCATGGAAACCGTCCGCGCCTATCTGGACGCAGGTGTTGACCGTGTCATTCTCGGCACGGCGGCTGTGACCAATCCTGATTTTTTGAAGCAGGCACTTGCCGAATACGGCGAGCGAATTGCCGTCGGCGTTGACATCAAGGACGGTAAGGTGGCTATCAAGGGTTGGCTCGAAACTGCCGAGGACGACGCGCTGACCTTCTGCGAAAAGATGCAGGCGTTGGGCGTCAAGACCATCATCAGCACCGATATTTCCAAGGACGGGGCGATGATGGGGGCAAACCACGAGCTGTACCGCACGTTGTCCGAGCGGTTTGATTTGCAGATTGTGGCCTCGGGCGGCGTTTCGTCGCTTGATGATGTTAAAAAGCTACGCGCATTGGATCTGTATGGTGCTATCATCGGCAAGGCGTATTATACGGGCGCGATCGATCTGAACGAGGCAATTGAGGTGTCAAAATGATTACAAAGAGAATTATTCCTTGCCTGGACGTCCGCGATGGGCGTGTGGTCAAGGGTGTGAATTTTGAAGGGCTGAACGACGTGTCATCGCCTGTTGAGCTGGCACGCTATTACAGCGACCGCGGTGCGGATGAGCTGGTGTTTTACGACATCACCGCATCAAGCGAAGGACGCAAATTATTCACCGACATTTTGTGCGAGGTAGCAAAGACCATCTTCATTCCCCTGACGGTTGGCGGCGGCATCAACACGCTGGACGACTTTGACCGCGTGCTCAAGTGCGGCGCGGATAAAGTAAGCGTCAACTCGGGGGCCATCCGTAATCCAGCCTTGATCGGCGAGGCGGCCAAGCGCTACGGCGACCAATGCGTCGTGCTGTCCGTTGACGTCAAGCGCGTGGGCGGTGAGTTCCGCGTGTTCGCCAAGGGCGGCCGCGAGGACACCGGCATGGAGGCCATTGAATGGATCCGCCGCGGTGTCGATGCGGGCGCAGGCGAGATCGTGGTTAATTCCATCGACACTGACGGCGTCAAGGGCGGCTTTGACCTTGAAATGCTGCAAAAGGTCTGCGATGCTGTTGACGTTCCGGTCATCGCCTCGGGCGGCGCAGGCTGTATCGATCACTTTACCACCCTCTTCCAAACCCTCCCCCGCGTCGACGCAGGCCTTGCCGCCTCCATCTTCCACTTCGGCGAG
>JAFVZV010000152.1 GCA_017507985.1 Clostridia bacterium | reverse complement strand
TCCTCGGCGTCCACATCATAACTGTGAATTCCCATCTGCCGCAGGCGATGACGGGCAAAACGCAGCATGTCCGTATGGAAATTGTCGTACAAAACCTTGATCTTGTCGTGATGCTCCTCATCCGACAGCATAAGCAAAAACGTTAGCATACTTCTCCTTTGCGGGCAAATGTCATATTCTGCCCTCATAATATACTACCCCGAAAATTTTTCCGTTTTCTTCACGAGAGAAAAGTTTGGAGGATTTGACAAACAAATGGGGGGCTATATGGGCATTATAACAAAAAACTATTATGAAGTTGTAATGAAAATCGGGGATTGTAAAAATTTGTTGATGGGTGTAAAGGAAAAGGCCTGCGATCCGAATGGATCGCAGGCCTTACTTCACTTATGTGGTTGAGGTTGCTTCAAATGCAAAATTCCCTGCTTACTATAAATTTGATGCGGGAACGCGCGTTTTTCTCTTAACTTTGAATGTCATCTGTCATAATATTAGCAGAGAATGCCGTAATTTCTCATTTTTCAAAAAGAAAACAGCGGTTTTTGAAATTTTTTTCTTTTTTGTCGCATTTTTTTGAAAATGCACTTTACGGGGCTTCGTAGATCTGAGCTTTCTCAGATTCGCGGAACGGATCTGATTGTACACGAAGGACAGCTCTGTCTTGATGTTAAGCGTAACACCAAGGGAGGAAGACTTCGCATTTCCCCTGTCGTTGGAAGCGAAGAAGAGATCGAGATCGTCAAGAAACTTTGCGAGGAGGCCGGAGCAAGTAAGATCTTCCCCTTCCCTAATCAAAATGCTGACATTCACTCTTATCGAGCGGCATATGCCACGAGAGTATATAATCAGCACAAACGTGACTTCGCTGAGTTCAAAAACAAACGTTTGATCGTTTACAAGAACAAAGTAGTGGGCTCTTACACAACAAAAAACGGGAGAAAAAGCATCAGCAAATGCAAAGAACTTTACACGGTCGTCAATGGAAAAAGACGTATGCTCTCGGGCCTATAGAGACGTTTCGAGCGCCTACTACTGCCGTACCGATCTTAAAGGTGTAATATATGATCGGCGTGCTCTGTTTGAGGCCTCACGCGCTCTTGGACATAACAGAGAAACCGTGGTAGCAGACCACTACCTGCACAGTTAATTGTTATCTGTGTTTGCCATCCGCATCATAGCAATCAAAGGGGCTAAAAAACAAGCAATAACCAACAAACCAACAAACAAAACGAAAATTGCCCCTCAAATCCTGAGGAAAGGAGAATCTCCAAATGGAAGAGAGAGTTGCCATCAAGGACAAGCTTGCCTTGACGATCCGTGAAGCTGCCGCATACAGCAACATCGGCATCAACAAGATCGACAAAATGCTCCGCACGCCAAACTGTCCATTCGTTTTGTTTGTTGGGAGTAAAAAGCTTGTCAAGCGTAAGGAATTTGAGGAATTTCTTGCAAAAACGTTGATAATCTGACAAAGAAGTATTGAAAAAAGTATGCCAATGTGATATAATATGATGTTGCATTGGCTCTTTTTTCAATAGAGAAAGGAGTTAATCATGGGTAAAAAACTAAAAGGCAAGGAAATTGGCAAAGGCATCTGCCAAAGAAAAGACGGCTTATACGCCGCCAGGTTTGTGAACCGTTACGGCAATCGAACCACAAAATACTTTTCAACGATTCCGGAAGCGCGAAACTGGCTTGACGAAGCCAAATATACGGACAATCACGAGGATATCTTCGTTTCTTCTGATATGACCGTTGACGAATGGTTTAACTTTTGGATTGAAAACATTGTTTGCGATTTAGCACCAAACACTCTTCGGAATTATCGCGAGCGATACACCCGAAATGCAAAACCTATTCTTGGGCGGCTCAAGTTGTGCGAGGTGAAACCGCTTCACTGTAAAATGGTCTTCAACCGTATGGATAAGGACTATGCCGGCTCAACGATTCGTCAGACCTACATTACGATAGGAACGATGTTCAAGTCGGCGCTGATGAATGATCTGATTGCCAAGCATCCGATGGATGGTGTCAGATACACGAAGCCGGTACGCGCAGTCAGTGACATCCGCTTTTTGACAGTGGCTGAGCAGGAAAAGTTTATGGCGGTTGCCAAACGTTCGCACAACTATTTTCAATACGCTCTGATGTTGGAAACGGGTTTGCGCACGGGTGAGATGATCGGTCTGACATGGGATGCGATTGACTGGGAGAAAAGAACTCTAACAGTCAACAAAACTTTGGAATATCGATACAAGCAAAAGCACTGGCGTGCGGGACCTCCCAAAACCCTGCAAAGTTATCGTACCATTCCCCTCACCCAAAGAGCGTATTCGATCCTCGAAATGATCGCGTCAAGGGTCGGCGAGCGAAAGGAATCCGAGCTGTTGTCACAAACGCTGGAGTACATGGATCGCCGTACCGGTCAGAAATCATCGTTGGTCATGCGCGATTTGGTATTTATCAATTTCAGAACGGGCGAACCGGCAAAAAACAGCTCGTATGACACACACCTTTACAAACTTTGCGACGAAGCGGAGATCAAACACTTTTCCATGCACGTTCTTCGTCACACGTACGCAACGAGAGCTATTGAGCGGGGCGTTCCACCCAAAGCCTTGCAGAAGTTGCTCGGACACGCAAGCATTAAGACGACGATGGATCGATACGTTCACGTAACGGACGAAGCCCTTTCCGAAGCAATCAAGCGCTTTGAATCGCCCAAAAGCTAAAAATGGTACAAAAATGGTACAGTAGCACATTTTGAAAGCAAAAAAACCTTGAAAAATAAAGGAGAATGAGAATATATGAAATTAGGTATCGTAGGCTTACCCAATGTCGGTAAGAGCACATTGTTCAACGCGCTGACGGGAGCTGGTGCAGAGAGCGCCAACTACCCTTTTTGCACCATTGACCCCAACGTGGGCATCGTTGCCGTTCCCGACTCACGTTTGGACTATCTGACCAAGATGCACTCCCCGAAAAAGACCACCCCAGCCATCATCGAATTCGTTGACATCGCAGGCCTTGTCCGCGGTGCAGCACAGGGTGAGGGCTTGGGCAATAAATTTTTGTCGCACATCCGCGAGGTAGATGCGATCTTGCACGTTGTCCGTTGCTTTGAGGATGAAAACATCATTCACGTCGATGGTGCCATCGATCCCATGCGCGATTTGGAGACCATCAACATGGAGCTCATTTTCTCCGACATGGAAATGCTGGAGCGCCGCATCGAACGCGCTAACAAAGCTCTCAAATCTGACAAGAGTGTCGCCCCCTCTATCGAGGTATTCAAGCGTGTTTACGATGCGCTGACCGAAGGCAAGTGCGCCCGCACGGTCGAGCTTTCCGAGGACGAGCTGGCTTGGTTCAACGATACGCCCCTGCTCACCATGAAGCCCGTGATTTATGTAGCCAACGTCAGTGAGGACGAAGCTGCAAGCGAGCCTGTCGATAACGTTGGTTACCAAAAGCTCAAGGCGTTTGCTGCCGAGGAAAACGCGCAGGTCATGCCCGTTTGCGCCGGCATCGAAGCAGAAATTTCCGAGTTACCGCCCGAAGAAAAAGCGATGTTCCTTGAAGAAATGGGCATTGCCGAGAGCGGTCTTGACCGTTTGATCAAGGCAAGTTACACGCTACTGGGCTTGATATCCTTCTTGACGGCAGGTCCCGACGAGGTTCGCGCCTGGACGATCATCCGCGGCACCAAAGCGCCTCGTGCGGCAGGTAAGATTCACTCCGACTTTGAAAGAGGATTTATCCGCGCCGAAGTCGTTGCCTTTAACGATCTGGAAAAATACGGCAGTATGGCCGCCGTTCGCGAGGCCGGCCGCTATCGCTCCGAGGGTAAAGAATACGTTATGCAGGACGGCGACATCGTGCAGTTCCTGTTCAACGTATAATTGGGGGTCGCATCATGAGAATGCGCAGAAAAAAGCACGGCAGCGAGCGAATTGCCGCCTGTGCTTCCTTGTTGATCCCGTTGCCCGAGAGCATACTGGAAAATCCCGGGGCGTATTTCCCTGTCGAGCGTCCGCTTCATCTTGAGATCGGTTGCGGCAAGGGCGCCTTTGCCTGCGGCATGGCGGCCCAGAACCCCGACGTCAACTTCATCGCCATGGAGCGCGTATCCGACGTGGCTTGTCTTGCCCTTGAAAAGGCAAAGTCGCGCGAAGATGAACGCCCTGATAATCTTCGTTTTTTGATCGGTGACGCCCGTGGCTTAACTGAAATGTTCCCGCCTAAAACGTTTGAATGTATCTACTTAAATTTCAGCGATCCCTGGCCCAAGTCGGGCTATCACAAGCGCAGACTCACCTATCGCGCGTTTCTTGAGCAGTATCGCCTGCTTCTCAAAGACGGCGGTATCCTGCGCTTCAAAACGGACAATGCCGATCTGTTTGCTTTCTCTCTGGAAGAATTTGCCGCGGCCAATCTGACGGTCGAATGGCAAACGGACGACCTGCACAATTCGCCTTATGCACAAGGCAATGTCATGACCGAATACGAAAGCAATTTCACCGCCAAGGGCATGCCCATTCATGCCGCTCTGGTTCGTTTCTAACACAAAAAAAGGAGACCGATATGTCGATGCCCCCCCTCGCCCCCGATGGCGGTTTGATTGTAAATAAGCACGCGGGTGTGACCTCGCACGACATTGTCGGCATGGTGCGCCGCCTCTTCGGCACGCGCGCCGTGGGACACGCGGGAACGCTTGACCCCATGGCCACGGGCGTGCTGGTCGTTTTACTTGGCAGAGCCGCCAAGGCAACCGAATATCTCAGCGGCAGCGACAAGCGCTACATTGCCACCCTTCGTTTGGGGCTCACAACCGACACGCAGGACATCACGGGCACGGTGCTGAGCACCTCGGACAACATTCCAAGTGAGGCAGATGTGCAAGCTGTTCTCCCTGCTTTTCGCGGCGAGATTATGCAATTGCCTCCTATGTACAGCGCCCTCAAGATCGGCGGCAAAAAGCTGGTTGATCTGGCGCGGCAAGGTGTGACGGTTGAGCGCAAGGCGCGCCCAGTGACGGTACACGCACTGACCGCCGCACCGACCGACAGAAAAACCGACTACACGCTGGATGTCACCTGCTCGGGCGGCACCTACATTCGCACACCGTGCGAAGATATCGGAAGCTCCCTTGGTTGCGGCGGCGCAATGGCGTCGCTTTGCCGCGCCACGGCTTGCGGCTTTACGCTAGAGGAAAGCGTGACCATTGATGAGCTGGAGCGTATGGATCGCGAAGCGCGTCTTGCCCTTCTGCGACCGACCGAAAGTCTGTTTGCCCATCTTCCCTCGCTGACCCTTCCCTCCTTTTACGACCGTTTGATCTCAAGCGGCTGTGCCGTCGCACTGACCAAGCTGAAGGCCGCGCATCCCCTTGGCACGCGCCTTCGACTGTATCATCCCGATGGACGATTTTTCGCGCTGGGAGAGGTTGTTTCAAGCGACGAGGGACTGGCTCTGAAATCCATCAAAACTTTTGTACTGTGAGGCTTCATCATGCAACGCAAGGATAAATTGACCATCGTCATCAACGGACGCGGCGGCGTCGGCAAGGACACGCTGTGCGACTTCACGGCACAGTTTTACCGCGTGCGCAACATTTCGTCCGTGGATCCCATCAAGGAGATCGCCCGTATGCACGGCTGGAACGGCGAGAAGGATCTGAAATCGCGCAAGTTCCTCTCCGATCTCAAGCGCGTGTTCACCGAATATAACGACCTGCCCAACCGCTACATGATGGCGCAGCACGCCGAATTTCTGGAGACGGACGAGCAGATCTTGTTCGTTCACATCCGCGAGAGCGACCAGATCGCCACCTTCGTCAAGCTGATGGAGGGACACACGGTACTGACGCTGCTCATCCGCCGTGACGATGGCACGCCCGTCGGTCGCTACGGCAACGTATCGGACGACGACGTGGAGTCCTACCCCTACGATTACTACTACGACAACAACGCACCGCTCGAAGATACTCCCGCCCTCTTCGCAACTTTGATCGCCAAGATGGCCGCGGATCACGGGCTGGAGCTGTGATAAAAAACAGGAGTCGCCAAATCATAGGCGACTCCCTTTTTTTCACTTAACTCAAACATTTCTTTTGAATTTTAATTGATATTCAGGCTTGGTTTCATATTGAAGATATCGGATGTTTCCATCAAACTCCAGGTATGCGCGAAACCTCTCGACCAACGCAGGCACTGTAATATACTCCAGCACCCGTTCCTTTTTTACCCAAAGCACTTCAGGCGTTTCATCTGACGGCTGCAACTCGCCGCCAAGATAGCGCCCTGTAAAGCCAAACATCACTTTGGTTGGAATGACATCGTAGCCGTTGTATCCCGGATATGATACGGTATTAGAGGAAATACATACCAGCCGGTTGATTTCCACATCGGCTCCTGTTTCCTCCTTGATCTCACGCACGGCAGCTTCCATTAAATTTTCTCCGTTTTCTACCTGACCGCCGGGCACGCCGTAATTTCCTCTCGCGTGCTTGACAAGCAGAATCTTGCCCTCATGCTCGATCACAACATCAACGGCAACGATATGCGTTGGGAATTGTTTTGACATTTCCATACTTCCTTTCCAAGAGAATCGTTGAGTTCTAACTTTTTCTGCCTATCAAAGCAACCTCATCAAAAGATCGCACAAATAGACCGCAACTGAGGCGCCAAGGGCGACAACAATCAGAGATCGGCCGAAAAATGCCAGTATGACGGCCACGGCAAAGCCTGCCGCGGCAGTGATGACGCTACCCGTGGAGTAAAACACGCCCGGGAGTACCATGGCGGTCAGGACGGCATAGGGCAGATAGTACAACATACTGCGAATGAATCTTGACTTGATCTTTTTTCGGAAGGCAACGAAGGGGACGGCGCGGACAAGGTAGGTCACCAGCGCCATGACGAGAATATAAAGGATCATCGTGAGCGTTTGCTTATTCATGCGTAGCCACCTCGTCGTCTTCCTCCTTGATGGGACACAGCGCCGCCACGATGGCAGATGCGATCACGGAGCAGATGATAATGGAAAATCCGCTTCCAATCGAGGAAAAAATGGGAATATAATACAGCGCACAGCTGATGAGGGCGGAGATGAGCGAAGCCAGCGCCACGCCAAGACTCTTTTTCGCCTCAGGCAGAACGATAGCGACAAACATACCGAAAATGGCGATACCAAGCGCGCTTTTGAGCGAGTCGGGCAAAAGGCTTCCCGCGAGCGCGCCTAAAACTGTTCCCAGCGACCAGCAAAGATAGGGCAAAAGGATGAGTCCATACATATATCTCGGGCCGATGCTTCCCTTTTTCGAGCTTGCGACGGCGAAGATCTCGTCCGTCATGCCAAAGCCGCAGACGGCTCTGTGGAAAAAGCGAAAGCTTGCGTCCAGCTTCTGAGAGAGAGATGCTCATGAGTGAATAGCGGAGATTGATGGTCAGCTGTGTCAGCGCCATCTCGATAAGGCTCCCTGCCGCCAGAATGACCCCCACGCCAGCGAGTTGCCCTGCCGAGGTCATATTGGTCAGCGATATGATAATGGCGATCAGCGGCGAGAGTCCGCCAGATGCGGCAGCAACGCCAAAGCCGAAGGAAACGGACAGATAGCCAAGTCCGATGGGGATGCTATCAGAAATACCGTTACGAAACGTATAGCTTGAGAATTTGTGCGACATGATTCTACTTCCTTGATTCTGAAGGGTTCTATCTAAATGATAGCACAAATCACCTCAAATTGCAACACGTTTTATAGAATTAACAGGGCAAAGGAGCAGACCGCGACGGTCTGCTCCCCAAATGTTATATTAACGGTTTCTGATCGCATCGATCGGGCGTTTAGCCGCGATGCGACGCACAGGCAGATAGCTTGCAATGGCCGCAACGGCAAGGCTGATGAGCAACAAGAGCGCGATCTGGCGGATGCCGAAATTGAGCATGGTGATCAAAAGTCCTACCTCGTTGCGAACGGCGCGGTTGATCAGCGCCGTTACCACACCCGTGCCGATGGCCGAGAGGATGAAATTGATCATAGCGATGACAAACGCCTCCGAGAAGAAGATACGGAACACGTCATTGCTCCGCGAGCCAATGGCGCGCAGAATACCGATCTCCTGCTTTTTATACGCCACGCTGGTACCGATAAAGTTGGCCAGCATCAAGGAGGCAAACAGCGCAAAGAATGCTCCCACCCACAAGAACACCTCTGACACGACCTCGAGCAGCTCATCCATCGTATCCAGCTCAAAGGTAACGGGATTGTTCATGGGATACAGAACGTCAGCGTCCTCGTCATAGCAATACTCCACAAGACAGCGAATGTCGCTTTGCTCCTCGGGCATGGGTGCGACGGCAAACTGATAGATCTCATCTCCACGCTTGGCATAGGCCTGCGCATACAGAGCGTCGGACACGAAGAAGGCATCTTTGACACGCACATCTTTCGTAGTATTGTCCACAACACCCACGATGCGCCATCCATCCTCAAGGATATGATCCTCGTATTCCGTCCACCAAACGGTCTGGAGATTAAGATTCTCACCTCGCCCCTCGGTCTTCAAGCGAGCGACGTATTCGCGCAAGTCCTCGGGATTGGTAACAACAGCACCGTCAGGGAAAAAGGCAGGCAGCATATTGGAGGAAATGAGAACTTCCTTCTCGCCCAGCGTTTGCTTTTCACCATCGAGCCATATGATATCGTAATTGGCCATAAAGGACATGGACAAAACACGGTCGGCAGATACATAATAATAGAAGTCCTGCTCCTTGTAAAGGCTGAAATCGCCATACTCGCGCATATAGACACCGTTCTTCAAAAGATCGGCGCGATAACGGGCAATATAGCCCTTGCCAACCAGTGCGACAGACGCGTAGCTATAGTCGCGGGCGCTGGAAAACTCGCTGTATCTTGCCTGGAACAAGATCATATCGGCGGCGTCCAGCGTATTCATATCGGTGGTGTGCAGGTCAATGTATCGGGAAAGATCCAGACCGCTGTCGTACACGCCCGTGACGGTATAGGTCACACCGTTCAACAGCAGCGTCTTGCCGATCATATCCTCCGCTTTGGTGATCGACTCATAGGTATCATCGCCGTTACCATCCTCATTTGCCTGACGATACCCGCCGCGCAGGAAGGTCTCCAGCACGTAGGTGCTGATAGCGATCTCGTCCTTCTTGCCGTCGGGCAGACGTCCTGCGACCAAGTCGTAGCCCAGCTCCGCAAGGCCAGCATCATCCATCTCGGTCATACCCGTAAAGCAGGAAGCGAACAAATTGACGAAGCTCGTTTGCTTCAGATCCTCGACGGTGGCATCATAATGATCGTAAAAACTGCCGCCATCGTTGAAATATCCATAGTCACTGGAAAAGCCGAGCACGCCGTGGAAGGCCAGTCCCGTATGCTCACGCAAGGTGGCAATATCGGCGTCGCTGAGCTTGGTATAGCGGTAATAATCATCACCTACCAAGGCTTTTTTGTCAAGCGAGGCATAGGTAATGCCCGAGTCGACCAGCGATTTGGTGCAGGTGCGGATATGGTTATACGCGCCAAAAGTATCAGCCAGGCCAAACAACGTAAACGCAACGCAAGACAGAAAAATGGTAACCGCCAATCGGAATTTCTTGTGCTTAAGCGCTCCTGCCCCAATTTTGAAAGCGTTGCGCAAAGGCAATTTGGACTTGATACGGCGGAAGGTTGAGCCGTCCTCCGTTTTGATGCCCGTGGTATCGGTCGGACGTGCAACGCGTCCGCTCTTTTGACATTCTCCCTGTGCCACAGGGCGCAAAGACACGTCACCACTCGCCACCTGTTCCAGATAGCGGTTGATCGCTATGCGATCCTCCTCAGTTAAGCGATAGGTGATAGGAATTTCAATTTCGCGCTCACCAAATCGCAGACCGTCGACGCTCTCCTGACCGCAAGCACGCTCCTCGTCCGTATATTCCACGTCGCTGATAACTTTTCCGTCGGACAGCTCGATGATGCGATCGCCGTACGTTTCAGCAAATTCGCGGTCGTGTGATACGACCAATACCAGTTTATCAGACGACAGCTTTTTGAGTGTATCCAGCACGGCACGCCCTGTGACTGAGTCAAGTGCTCCCGTCGGCTCGTCTGCCATGATGATCTCGGGATTTTTGATCAGCGCGCGTGCGATAGCCACACGTTGCTTTTGACCGCCCGAGAGCTCGTTGGGCTTGCGGTTGCCGTAGCCCTCAAGGTCAACCTCAAGCAGAATCTTATTGACCTCCTCATCCGTTGCCCGTCTGCCCTGCAGTTCGATGGCAAGGGCAATATTTGCACCGACAGAAAATTCTTCCAGCACGTTGTATTCTTGGAAAATAAAGCCGACGTAGGTGTTGCGATAGGTGTCAAAATCCTGTTGCTTAAATGATTTGCTCGACACGCCACGAATGATGATATCTCCCTCATCGTAGCGATCCAGGCCGCCCAGCAGATTGAGCAACGTGGATTTACCGCTACCCGATTTACCAAGCAAAAAGACCATGCCACGCTCGGGCAGCTTGAGCGAAACATCATCCAGCGCACGCACCGGCACACCGCGTTTGGGCTTATATATCTTGCATAAATTGCGTGTTTCCAACATATATCATTTCCTCCTTGCTACATCTACTTTATTAGACGGAAAACGAATACAACAGGTTACATTATTTCTTTGCATTTTCGATTGCCTTGCGAATGACAAAATCGTTTTGCTCCAGCAGTCGCTCCGCTGTCTCCTCCTCCACGGAAAGGATATCCGAAACGATACGGATCATGCGTCCGCGCAGCTTAATATTGCTGGGACGAAGATTGATCATTAGATTTTCATAGACGTATCCCTGGCGGATCATCACTCCCGTCGAGATCATATTCAAAATCATTTTATGCGCACTTCCCGCTTTCATGCGGGTCGAGCCCGTCACGACCTCGGCACCCGTGTCCGGGTGAATGCCGATGTCCGCGATCTGCTCGATCTTGCACCCCTCGTTACAGCTCAGTGCCACCGTCAGCGCGCCAACCTCTTTGGCGTAAGAAAGAGCTCCCAGCACGTAAGCGGCACCGCCTGCGGCCGAAATACCGACAACTGCATCGTTTTCATTCAATTCTCGTGCGCCAAGATCGGCACATCCCGCCTCAGCACTGTCCTCGGCCCCCTCAACTGCACGGCGAAGTGCGCCATCACCGCCCGCAATCACACCGATTACCAACTCGGGGGATACACCAAAGGTAGGCGGACATTCGGAGGCATCCAGCACACCCAGTCGTCCCGAAGTGCCGCATCCGATGTAAAACAGCCGTCCGCCACGGTTCATGCGCTCGCTGATAGCGTCAACTGCACGGCCAATGGCATCCAGCTCACTGTCGATTGCCTTCACAGCGTTGAGATTTTCCTCTTGCATCAGACGCATCATGTCCGCCGTGGACATACGATCGATATGCGTGGTATTGGAATTTCTTTGTTCTGTCTTGATCATATCAACGCTCCTCACTTGGCATTCCCGCCAACAAAAGCGCCCCGAACACGGGCGGCTGTTGCAGTATTGTGATATCGTAGGCGGGTTCGTCCTCCAAATATTCCTTAATCAAGGGAAGCAACACGTCCCCCCGTGCAATCAAACCTCCTGCCAAAACGGTACGTATCGGGGCTGTTGTGGGCAATTTGGCTTTCGCCGCACACAAACTCTGTGCAACACACTTCATATTGCGGCGCAATATATGCTCAGCAACTGTGTCACCCATATCATACGCACGAAAAACAAGCGGCGCATATGAGGCGATCTGCTGCTTTCCGCCAAGATAGAAAGTGGGGAGAGCCTCCAGCACAGTCGGTGCTTGGAGATGTTGCAACAGCAAATCGCGAAGCACCGTCACCTCGCCGCTTCCCTCCTCTGCCTTCAAACAAGCCAAAATTGCATCTCGGCCCAGCGTGTATCCGTTGCCGCCTTCATCCAAAAGATAGCCGTAACCGCCAAGACGGAACCGTTCCTCTTGACATTGCACAAAGGTCACCGAGCCCGTTCCCATGATAGTACATATGCCGTCCGTTTTGGCTAAGCCTGCAGATAGAATATTTTGCGCATCGCTTCCATTGTCCACACGAGCAAAGCCATATGTGTCAAGATAGGTGCGAATACGCTCGCGATGATCTCCCGTAATACCGCCTGCGATACCGGCGAACACGCTGATCTCGCGCGAAGCAATATCCCCCAAGACCTGTGCGATGCCCTTGCCAAGAGTCGAAAGTGCGGCCTCCATGCCAACATCCACAGGATTGGTCGGACCGAGCGTCACTTGGCGAAGGATGGTGGCTGTTTCATCGGCAAGCGCAAACACTGTTTTGGTTCCGCCGCCATCAATACCGAGATAATACACGATTTCCTCCTTGAAAATGACAAAGCGGTGTGTTCCGCAGAACACACCGCCCAGGACGCGTGTTCACACGCTCCATTGTTAAAATTCTATTTCGATGGTGTCGTAAATATCCGACATGATATCCATAACCGTACGCTTTTGAGACTTTTCATATGCGGACAGCTTGGAAACATCCTCGTCGAAGACCGTCACGCCCTTTTGCTGCAGTGATTTAATGATGGTCTTGTCAGGCATCAGAGGCAACAAGACTGCCTCGGGAACATTATCACGGATCAACGCCTTAAGCTCTTTGAGTGCCACGCCGGGAACAGACTTGGTCTTGGAGTAACCGTTGGGCAATATGTAGCGGATCTTTTCCAGAGGAAGATCGTTATCGACAAAATACTGCAACGTATTGTAAAAGCCGTTAACACCCAGCTTATTCAGCTCAACGATGAGCATCAGCAAATCGGTTCTTTCAAGCAGAATCTCGGTGGTACGGTTGGAGGAAGGCGGCAGATCGAAGAAAACAAAATCGAAGTCACTTTGCAGCTGCATAATAGCACCCACGAAGTTGCGCTCAAACGAGCGCTCCAGCGTCAGCTTTTTGGACAGCATATCCGTATTGAGGGTCTTGACACCGTACAAATTCTCGCGCAAGGGGATCAAAACATCCTCCTCAGTACAGGTATCGGCAACAAAATGCTCCAGATAGTTATCGTCACGCTCAAAGACCTTGGACGAAAGACCAAACATCTCAAAGAGTGAGTTCTGGTCGTCGATGCTGATAACCAACACCTTTTTGCCCATCGTCGTCAAATAACCGGCGAATTCGCCCGTGACCGTCGTTTTACCGACGCCACCTTTTTTACAGAAAAAGCTGATTAACATTTGATACGTCCTCCATTCTCTTCAATGACAGCGGCCATAGCGTCAAACGCTTCGGGATTTTCCAAGAAAATACGGGTCATGAGCGCATTTTCGATGGTAGTCGAAAGCTTTTCATCGGGATGCAGCAATTGTGCCAAGCGGCATACGTCGCGGCTGACCTTGCCTACGACCAACTTACGAGAATTTCTGCCACGTAGAGAAAAGCGTGCGGCAAGCTCGAAATCCTGCAGGGTTGGGAATGGTTCCTCATCCTCGATCACCTCGGATGCGGGAGGAACATCAACAGCAGTGGTCTGCTCCGTCTCGACCTCAAGCATCTCGTCCGTAGTCTCTTGCTGCGCGAGCTCATCCTCGAGTATTTCGTCTGTAATCGTATTGTCGAGCCATTCATCAGCGGGCTCGGGCTCGACCACGGCGGCCATGTTTCGTGTGGCAATGACACCGCTTCCGGAAGCCATATAGGTAATGGTAGATTCGGATTTTACGGCGACACTCTTCGTAGCCGAGAAGTCGGATGCCTTCTGAAGACGCGAGGTCGTCACCGGCGTAGTCTGGCGAGGCGCAGTAGATGCCGTATGCTCGCGTTGGAGCTTGTCCTCCACGGTCTTTTTGGGCGCAACTTTCGCAGGAGCGGCTTCATACGCGGGTTGCTCCTGACGGATGTCGCTCTCCGACTTCGCGTCGCCCTTGAGTGCCAAAGGATTGGTTCTTTTCTGCATTTCTTACACCTCTCTGCGCACCGATATCTGCACGTCTTTTCATCTCATTAATAATTCATTGTAACATACTTTTTTCGCTTTGGCAATAGGCTTTTGGGAAATTTAGCGTTATTTTATGAAAAAAGCGTTGTTTTTTCTGCCAAAACATCATGGTGTTTCTCTGTTTCTTGGGTATCTGAATTAAACTCGGAGCAAAGTAAGGAGCAATATCCTATCGTTCTGTAGCTGCCTTTGATCAGCATACTCTCGCGCTGATATCCCTCAAAACGCATTCCGACCTTTTCCATGACGCGCAAGGATGCGGTATTCCCTTCGATAAAGCGCGCCTCGATGCGATGCAACAGCAGTTTATCAAAGCCAAAGGCAAGCACGGCACGCACGGCCTCGGGGGTAAGTCCCATACCACGATAGTCGGGATTGATAACGTAACCAATTTCGGCGGCATCATTTGGGCAATCGAACGAGGTAAAGCCGCAGGTTCCGATCATACGGTTGTTCTGCTTATACACCATTGCCCAATCGTAAAAGCTACCTGTAGCATAACGAGTGGCAATATAACGCAGATAATCCTGCGTATGTAACAAATCCGGATGTGGCGACCACCGCAGATAGCGTGTCACGTCGGTACGACGGGCATACTGATACATATCGTCCGCATCCCCTACGCGCATACGGCGAAGAATCATGCGCTCGGTCTCAAGCTCGGGCATATGTGAAAAGATTCGACAGATCAGTTCCTTTTTCACAACCGTATGCACCTCCCTTTCATTTCCTTCCATTATTATAAAGCAGTCCGTTAAAAAAAGCAAGACCAATTGATCAATCTTTTGGCATGAAAGCAAAAAAGTTTTTTGCAAAATTCGCTAAAAGTCTGCACAGAAGGCTTGAAAAATCCGTTCCATTCATGTATAATAATATAATAGGTGTATTATTATCACTTTGAAAATTTGGGGGAGGTCGTATGAAAAAACAAAAATGTCTGAATATCGGCATGGTGGGCTTTGGCAGTATGGGCAAAACGCACGCTTATACCATCAGCAATCTGCCGTATTACTTCGGCGCACTTCCCTTCACAGCAAACGTTGCAGGCGTTTGTACTACCTCCTATGAGCGCACACTTGCGCTGTGTGAGCAATACCATTTGGGACGTGCTGCGCGGGATTTTGATGAATTGATCGCCCGCGATGACATTGACATCATTGATATCTGTACGCCCAACACGCTACACGCCGACATGATCTGCCGCGCGCTCAAAGCAGGAAAGCACGTGCTGTGCGAAAAGCCGCTGTGTGTCACACTTGAGCAAGCCACGCGCATCACCCGTTTGGAACAAGAATGCGACCGTATTTGCGGCATGGTTTTCAATAACCGTTTTATGGCCCCTATGCTTCGCGCCAAGCAGTTGATCGACGAGGGCCGACTTGGTCGCATCCTTTCCTTCCGCGTCAGCTATGAGCACAATTCCAGTACCTTTGCCAATCGTGCACCTGGCTGGAAGCAAACAGCAGAGCACGGCGGCGGTGTGTTATTTGATCTCGGCTCGCACATCATCGATCTCGTTCGCCACTTATGCGGTGATTTTGAAAGCGTGCAAGGAATGTCACAAATTGCTTTCCCCTCACATGGTGATTGGCAAACAGATGCAGATGAAGCCTTCTATATCACTGCCAAGCTTACAAGCGGTGCTTGCGGCACCATCGTCGCCAACAAGCTGGCCACAGGTGTCAATGACGACCTTTCACTTGCGATTTTCGGCGAGCGCGGTAGCATCAAATATGAGTTGATGGAGCCTGAATGGCTATACTTTTACGACAATGACCGTCCCGCATCTCCCATCGGCGGTGAGCGTGGTTTTACCCGCATTGAATGCGGTGGCCGCTATCCCGAACCAGGCGGCAGTTTTCCATCTCCCAAGGCAAGCGTTGGCTGGCTGCGTTGCCACGTTGAGTCGATGGTTCAATATCTGTCTGCCGTGGCAAATGGCACGCCCTTCTCGCCTTCGCTGTACGACGGTGCATACGTTCAAGCCGTTATGCAGGCCGCGCTGGACTCCGACCGCAACGGTGGGGTGCGCACGGAGGTGATCGCACCGTGAAGATTATAGGATTGACCGGACAAAGCGGTGCCGGCAAAGGAACTGTCGCGACACTATTTGCCGAGCACGGCATACCGTCGATTGATACCGATGCGGTGTATCATAAACTGCTCGTCCCCCCATCTCCTTGCCTTAATGAGTTGGCTGGTGAATTTTCAAACGCGATCCTTGCCCCCGACGGCACACTTGATCGTCGAGCGCTCGCAGCACTGGTATTTGAACAGACCGAGATCGGTCGACAGCGTCACGAGCGCCTCAACGAAATCACCCATCGCTACGTTATCGAACGAACGGCTGCATTATTGGCCGAGTATGAGAAGCAAGGCTGTAAGGCGGCCATCATAGATGCGCCCTTGCTCATTGAAGCAGGATTACACCACAGATGCGACCACGTGATCGCGGTTTTGGCGGATCGGGAAATTCGTGTCAAGCGATTGATGCAACGGGACAAGTTGACTTTAGAACAAATTTCTGAAAGACTTGATGCACAACCCGATGTTTCCTTCTATATTGATCACGCAACTATGCTCATTTACAATAACGGTACCGCACAAGAGCTGAAATCCAGCGTTTCATCTCTTTTGCCGGAGGTGCTGGCATGAAGCAAGGTCGTACCCCAAAACAAACGATACAGTTGATCTCAATTGCCGCGGTTGCCGTGTTGCTGCTCATCGGCGCTTTGTATTTGCTGTTTGAGCCCAAGATCGACCGCGCGCTGTATCCGCGAGAGTATCAGACGTACGTCGAGCGCTACGCCAAACAGTATAATGTTCCCGAAAATCTTATTTATGCAGTTATTCGCACCGAAAGCGATTTCAAACCGGATGCCGTCTCGTCGGCCGGGGCTGTCGGATTGATGCAAATAATGCCTTCAACGTTTCGCTGGCTGAGCGATGATATGCTGGGCGAGGATTTGGAAGACGGTATGCTGTACGATCCCGAAACTAACATCCGCTACGGCGTGTATTATCTTCGTCGCCTGTACGATCGTTACAATGACTGGCCTACAGCCTGTGCGGCATACAATGCCGGCAGCGGACGCGTGGACGGCTGGCTGGAGGACAGTACGCTGACCAATCTTCAAGGCAATCTCATTTCCGACCGCATCCCCATCGGTGAAACGCGTATTTACGTGCGCAAGATTCAAAAGGCGTACCAAGCCTATCAGCGACTATATCCGTCGCTCAACATCATTCCCTTTTCGTAAGATATATCATTTATCATAAAACCAAGAAAGGAAAATCAAATCATGTCTGAAACCAAAAGCACCTACGAAAATCTGACCTATCAGAAAAAGTCCTTCTATGAGATCTTTGCCGACAACGAAGCAATGATTGAGAGCGCATACGCCTACGCCAAGGATTATATGACCTATCTGGATGCCGCTAAGACCGAGCGCGAGGCTGTAGATGCCTCCATCGCACTGGCAGAGGCACAGGGCTACCGCCCCTACCGTCTGGGCGACAAGATTGAAGCGGGCGATCGTCTGTACTACAACAACCGTGGTAAAAACCTCTTCTTGATCAAGGCCGGCACCGAGGATATCAACAACGGTATCCGTATCATCGCCGCTCATATCGACTCTCCTCGTCTGGATCTCAAGCCTTGTCCTCTGTATGAAGATCGCGGTATGGCGTTCTTTAAGACGCACTACTACGGCGGTGTCCGCAAATATCAGTGGCCGACCGTTCCGTTGGCTCTGCATGGCGTTGTCATTCTCAATGACGGCACAAGCGTAACCATTACCGTTGGCGAAGATGATTCCGATCCCATTTTCTATATCAACGACCTGCTGCCTCACCTGGGTCGTGCGCAGGGTGAAAAGCCGCTGAACACCGCCATTGCAGGTGAAAAGCTCAACGTTCTCATCGGCAGCCGCCCCCTGTCTGACGCGGAAAAGGATGGCGTTAAGATCAACGTTCTCAAGATGCTCAACGACAAGTACGGCATCACCGAGCGCGACCTGACCACGGCTGAGTTGTGCGTCGTTCCTGCACTGAAGGCTCGCGACGTCGGCTTTGATCGCTCCATGATCGCCGCTTACGGTCACGATGACCGCGTCTGCGCTTACCCCGCTATGACCGCTTTGTTTGAGTGCGCCGATACCGCTCACACCGACATCATCATTCTTGCTGATAAGGAAGAAACGGGCAGCGACGGTGCCACCGGTATGCAGTGCGAGGTCATTTTGGATCTGATCGACTGCCTGGCTGAATCCTTGGGTGGCAAGTCGGGTGTTATCCGCGCTAACTCCAAGTGCCTGTCCTCTGACGTTACCGCCAACTTCGAGCCTAACTTCCCTGAGCCCTTCGAGATCCGCAACTCGTCCATCATCAACTGTGGTGTATCGGTTGCCAAGTACACCGGTTCGGGTGGTAAGGGCGGCACCAATGATGCTACTGCCGAATATGCAAGCTGGGTTCGCAACGTGCTTGATCAGGCAGGTGTTGTTTGGCAGATCGCCGAGCTGGGTGCTGTCGATGCCGGCGGCGGTGGAACTGTTGCCAAGTTCCTCTCCAAGCACAACATCGATACCATTGATATCGGCGTCGGCGTGACCGCAATGCACGCACCTTATGAGTTGATCGCCAAGGCAGACCTGTACGAAGCTCACAGAGCCTTCTGCGCTTTCCTGCGCGCATAATCGCATAATCAATTCAAAATACGGAGAAAGGAGGATTCCTCTTATGCAAGATAAATTGCGTGCCATCGAAGATAAATATTGTCATTTGGAGGAATCCTTCTCCGATCCCTCCCTGCTGGCCAATCCTGCAGAATATGCCAAGCGCATGAAGGAGTATCGTGCGCTGGAGCCGACAGTAACCAAATACCGCGAGCTGTGCGCTGTGCTTTGTGCCATGCAGGAAGCAGAAGAGATTTTACGCACGCCCGGGATGGATGCCGACATGAAGGCATTGGCATCAGAAGAGATCAAGGTATGCCGGGAGACCGAGCAAATACTTCGTCGCGAACTGACGGTACTGCT